>NZ_DGMV01000060.1:36987-54806 GCF_002388575.1 Marinimicrobium sp. UBA4509 | reverse complement strand
CGCATCCGCCGTCACCCAAGTCTGACGTTACAGCTCCAGGGTCACCAACGACTTCGCCGGCATCTCCACAATCAACTTGCCTTTCTCAACCCGGGCGCCGTCAAAGCTTACCGGTACCAGATTGTTCGGGTTGTCGAAGGTATTATGGGCGTTCATCGCCTCGGCGGTCAGAATCCGGCCGGACTTCACGGCACTCACATCCATCCCTTTCAGATCAATCTCAACGGTGCGTGCTTCGTTGGGATCAATGTTGGTCAGGCTGATGTGGGTGCGGCCGTCTTTGTCCCGCGACGCGGTGGCGCTCAACGCCGGGAGGCTGTCGCCGTCATAACGGTACTTGCCTTTGTTCAGCTTGATCGGCAGAGCCACCGCATCCCGATGTACCTTGTACATGTCGAACACATGGTAGGTCGGGGTCAGCAGCATTTTCTCACCATCGGTCAGAATCATCGCCTGAAGGACATTCACGGTCTGGGCGATGTTGGCCATTTTCACCCGGTCCAGATGCTGGTGGAAAATGTCCAGTGTCACCGAGGCGGTCAGGGCATCGCGCAGGGTGTTCTGCTGGTACAGGAAGCCCGGGATGGAGCCTTCTTCCTGCTCGTGCCAGGTGCCCCATTCGCCCACGATCAGCCACACACGCTTCTCGGGGTCGTGCTTGTCCATCATCTTCTTGTGACCGGTGATGATCTCGTCCATTTCGATGGCACGGTCCATCAGCTCGAACCAGTCGCTTTCATCAAAGTTGACGGCCTCACCTTTCTTGGTGGTCCAGGAGCCCTGAATGGTGTAGTGGTGCAGGTCCAGCCCGTCGATCATATCGCCGGCGCGCTCCATGACCACATCCGTCCAGTTGTAGTCGGCCCCGGCGGCGCCGGCGGCGATGCGGAAGGGCTTCACGTTCTCGTAGGGGTGCAGGAAAGTGGCAAAGCGCCGGTAGAGGTCGGCGTAGTACTCGGGGCGCATGTTGCCGCCGCAACCCCAGCTTTCATTACCCACGCCCCAGTATTCGACATTCCAGGGTTCGGCGCGGCCATTCTCGGCGCGCAGCTTGGACATGGGGCTCTCGCCCGGGTGGTTGACGTACTGCCACCAGTTGGCCATGTCTTCCACGGTGCCGCTACCGACGTTGCCCACCACAATGGGGTCGGTTTCCAGCTCGGCCACCAGGTCCATGAACTCGTGGGTGCCTACGGAGTTGTCTTCGGTCACCCCACCCCAGAGGTTGTTCACCACTGAGGGGCGCTGCTCTTTCGGGCCAATGCCGTCCTCCCAGAAGTAGTAGTCGGCGAAGCAGCCACCGGGCCAACGCAGGTTGGGGATGCCCAGGTCTTTCAGGGCATCGATCACATCATCGCGGATGATGTAGTCGCCGTTTTCATCCTGTTTCCAGAGGCCATCGTAGATGCCCCGGCCCAGGTGTTCGGCGAAGTGGCCGTAGATGTGTTTGCTGATGATGCCCGCGCTTTCGTCGGTATCGACAGACATTTTATGGGTGCTGGCGGCAACCGCTGGCATGGCCAGGGTGGCGGACAACAGGAAAGAGCTCAGGAGTTTCATAGGCTATCCCTTGGGCTATTGGTTATGGTCAGAGGGTTATAGTCAATCTGTAATAAAGTATCATACGACAAAAGGCCTTGGCGAGTCTTTACGGTCCTTTACACCCGGAGTCGCCCCCGGAATTCCGGGGCGTCGGGTTTTGTGTTTTACTGAATCTGTATCTGGTGGCCGATGCACTCCAGGGGCTCGACATGACCACCGGGAATCAGCTTGTAAAAGTGGGTCGATGCGTCCTGGGCCCGGTGTTGCTTCAGGGCGAGGGACAGGCAGTAATCATCGTCCAGCTCATAGTGGTGGAACTGCCAGTCGTGAGGGTCATCCTCCAGGCTGTCGTCAAATTCCGCTGTAATCAGGCCGTTGTTGTCGATGTGAAAGCGGGCCTTGTCCAAGCCGTGGGCGATACCCAGCCCCCGGGCTTTCAGGTACGCCTCCTTGAGGGTCCAGAGCCGAAAGAAGTGCTCACTTTGCCGGGGTTCGGGGAGGTTGGCCAGTTCCTCGGCCTCGGGTGCGGAAAAGAACCGCTCGGCCAGCTCGGTCAGGGGCTTTTGATGGTGCCGAAGCTGCAGGTCGACACCAATCAGGTTGTCGACCGTGATGCCGATGGCCAGCCAGTCGCCGCTGTGGCTTAGGTTGAAGCTCAGCTCGGACATGGGCGAGTCGTCGCTCAGTCGGGGCTTGCCGCGCTCACTACGCTCAAACCGCCAGCGCTTGGGCGGAACACTGTCCGAGTATTGCGAGAGGCTGCTGCGCAACCCCGCGCGGGTAATCAGTTGTTCGTCCCGCAGTTCGGGTCGGGAGTAGTGCGTCAGGCCGTCGAGCTCGTCCTCGCTCAACCACTGCTCAAAGGTGTCTCGCCGCTCATCCAGGTGAAGGCTGCGCTGGTCGATCAGCCAGAGGTGGACAATGTTGTGGGGCTGCAGCATCATAGACTCAATCCGTGGGTGGGTTACCTGTTAACGTTATAGGAGCCTAACACGGCAATAGCAACCGTTACCGGGGATTGAGCGTAATCCCCCAGGGTAAAAATACCCAGTAATACCCCGAATCATCCATTTTGGAGGAAAGCATGATCAAATCTCGCGCTGCCGTGGCCTGGGGCCCCGGTAAACCACTGACCATTGAAGAAGTCGATGTGATGCCGCCCAAGGCCGGTGAAGTCCTGGTACGGGTGGTCGCCTCCGGGGTGTGCCACACCGATGCCTTTACTCTCTCTGGGGAAGACCCGGAGGGCAACTGGCCGGCCATCCTGGGCCACGAGGGCGGCGGCATTGTGGAGCAGGTCGGTGAGGGCGTGACCAGCATCGCGGTGGGCGATCATGTCATCCCGCTTTACACCCCGGAGTGCGGGGAGTGCAAATTCTGCAAATCCGGAAAAACCAACCTGTGCGGCAAAATCCGGGCAACCCAGGGCAAAGGGGTCATGCCCGATGGCACCTCCCGGTTCTACAAAGACGGCCAGCCGATCCATCACTATATGGGGTGCTCCACCTTTTCCGAATACACCGTGTTGCCAGAAATTTCCCTGGCCAAGGTCAACAAGGAAGCCCCGCTGGAAGAGGTGTGTCTGCTCGGCTGCGGTGTGACTACCGGTATGGGTGCGGTGCTCAATACCGCCAAGGTGGAGCCGGGCTCGACGGTGGCGATTTTTGGCCTCGGCGGCATTGGCCTGTCGGCCATCATCGGCTCGACCATGGCCAAGGCCGGGCGGATCATCGCCATTGATATCAACGAGCGGAAGTTCGAGCTGGCGAAAAAACTCGGTGCCACGGACTGTATCAACCCGAAAGATTACGATAAGCCCATTCAGGAAGTGATTATTGATCTGACCGACGGCGGTGTGGACTACTCGTTCGAGTGTATCGGCAATGTGAACGTCATGCGCTCGGCGCTGGAGTGCTGCCACAAGGGCTGGGGTGAGTCGGTGATTATCGGGGTCGCCGGTGCCGGTCAGGAAATCAGTACCCGGCCGTTCCAGTTGGTCACCGGCCGGGTATGGCGCGGCTCCGCCTTTGGTGGTGTCAAGGGTCGCAGCGAGTTGCCGGGCATTGTCGAGCAGTACATGCGCGGCGACTTCAAGCTGGATGACTTCATCACCCACACAATGCCGTTGGAAAAAATCAACGACGCCTTTGATCTGATGCACAAGGGCGAAAGCATCCGCAGCGTCATTCACTTTTAAGGAGCTTGATATGACATTGGAGCGGCTCAGTAGCAACAAGAGTTTCGGCGGTTGGAACCAGCAATACAGCCACGCCTCCGAGGTGCTCAACTGCACTATGCGCTTTGCGATCTTTCTGCCGCCCCAGGCCGAGGAGCGCAAAGTGCCGGTGGTGTACTGGCTGTCGGGTTTGACCTGTACCGATGAAAACTTTATGCACAAAGCTGGCGCCCAGCGGGTCGCGGCCGAGTTGGGGGTGGCGATCGTCGCCCCTGATACCAGCCCCCGTGGCGACGCGGTGCCAGACGACCCCGAGGGCAGTTATGACTTTGGTCTGGGCGCGGGTTTTTATGTCAACGCCACTCAGGCCCCCTGGAAGTCGCACTATCAGATGTACGACTACGTGGTGTACGAGTTGCCGCAGCTGATCGAGCGTGAGTTTCCGGTCACGGACCAGCGCGCTATCAGCGGTCACTCCATGGGGGGCCACGGCGCGCTGGTGGTGGGGCTGCGCAACCCCGAGCGTTACAGCTCCATCTCCGCCTTTGCCCCGATCAGCAATCCGATCAATTGTCCCTGGGGACAGAAAGCCTTGGGGCGCTATTTGGGCGACGACGAGTCGACCTGGCGTGAATACGATGCCAGCGAGCTGCTCAAAGCCAAAGGCTGCGCGCTGCCCCTGTTGGTGGACCAGGGGGATGCGGACAACTTTCTGCAGGAGCAGCTAAAGCCAGAGGCGCTGGAAATAGCTGCTGAAGGGGCGGGCGCTCCGCTTACGATGCGGATGCAGCCGGGCTACGATCATAGCTACTTCTTCATTGCCAGCTTTATTGAAGATCACCTGCGCTTTCATGCACAGCTGTTTGATTAAGGTGCCAGGCCCTTGGGTGATGTGATCTATACGGTTGGCCAACTGCTTGGGTTGGTCAGCTATGGTTTGGGCGTCTACTGTTTTTTTCAGAAAGACGATCGCAAGCTGAAAGTGTTCATGTTTGTGCTGCAGTTCAATAATTGCCTGCACTTTGCGCTGATCGGTGCGCCAACGGCGGTACTGAGTTCATTTTTGTCGGTGGTGCGCACCGGGCTGTCCCTGAAAACCAGTTCGCGTTTGGTGGCGTGGCTGTTTATCGCCGTCAGTGTGGCGCTGGGGTGGTGGCTGGTCGAAAAACCACTGGACTGGCTACCGGTGATTGGCGCCTGCATCGGCACCTACGCGCTGTTCTGCCTGACCGGTATTCAGATGCGCCTGGCCTTCCTGGTGGGCGCCTGTTTCTGGTTGGCAAACAACATCGCGGTCGGCTCGATTGGGGGCACCCTGCTGGAAGTGACGCTGATCAGTGTCAATTCCAGCACCATCATCCGCTTGTGGTTGGCGAAACGTCGGTAGCTCAGGAGGCGTGGCTCAAGGGTAAAACCGGGACTGCTCCTTCAGCGCGCGTTTGATCAGCTCCATCGGTAAGGGAGCATCGTCTATTGGCTGTAGCTGAGTGCTCAGCATTTCCATTCCGCCCGACGGGTAACTCACCAGCTGGAGCTCCTCGGTCAGAAAGGCCGAGTTCATGTAACTGTGCGCGATACTCCACTTTTTGTCGTGAGGGGTATAGAGGTGTTCACCGCTTGAATAGCTCTCGGTCGCACTTTCGGAACACCCGAGCACGTCGGTCAGTAGGGTGGGCGCGAGGTCGAAGTGCTCGGTCCGGTGTTCAACGACACTGGGCGCCTTGCCGGGCCAATGGATGACCAGTGGAACCTGGAGCTGATAGCGTGAAAAATTGCTGCCGTGACCCCAATAGTTCATCCCGTTGTCGTTAAATTCCTGGCCATGATCCGAGGTGATGATAACGAGGGTGTCTTCCATCAGCTGGCGTTTTGACAGGTCGGCCAGAACCCGATGAATCTGGTCGTCGACAAAACGTACCGTGGTTTTGTAGACATTGAAATAGGGCTCGGGGTCGAAGTCATCGTCCAGTGCCAATTGATTTACGGACTCCCAGTAGGGTTCGATACGCGGGTAATCGGGCGGGACCTGATAGGAGTGCGGCGCATCGTAGAACAGGAACCCGAAAAAGGGTGAGGCGTTGTCATGGGACGAGCGCCTGTCGAGAAAATCCAACCAGTCTTGAGTGATCTGTTGGTCGCGCTGCCAGGAGGTGTCCCCCGGTGTTTTCAGACGGAGTTCTTTAATGGATGAAAACACATTGCGGTCGAAGGCCGGGCTCACCAGCGTGGCCGAGCTCAGTATTTGGGATTGGTACCCGAGGGACTGCATGCGTTGAATCAATACCGGCGGCACCTGGTGGGCGGAAAACGCGTCCCAATAGCTGGCCGGTAACCCGTAAAACAGGGTGAATATGCCCGGTTTGGTGGCGTTGCCATTGCTGTAGTGATCAGTGAATACCTGTGCCGACTCCGTAAAGCGGGTGGTGTTGGGCATCCAGCGCGGATCCAGCATATCCCAGCGCAGGGAGTCCACGGCAATAACCAGGATGTTGGGGAGCTGCTCGGGTGTCGTGCACTGGAGCGCTGCCGTTGGATAGTTCAGGGCGCCCTGGCCATCGGGTGCACTCATTTGCTCGACCACCGAGGCTTCCCGCACGGCCTGAGGGTCAACCCAACCGTGGCGGGCAAAAAAGCGCTTGGCGGTCGCCGCGTGATAAAGCGGCAAGTGGCGCGCGACGCGGGTGATGCGATGATCGTAGTGGGCATCCGCCCAGGCATTCCAGCCGTGAGCCAGCAGTTGGCTGGTTACCAGTAGGGTGAGAGGCGCCCATAGATAGCGACGCGGTGTCAAAATCCAAAAGCGTCGAGCCAGACTCCATTGCAGCAATGCGAGCGCAACAATGGCGATACCGCCCACCGCCCAGGTCTGCCAGGAAAATGAAAATATTTCGGTGCCACCGCCAACAATCAACTCGAACACAAAACCTGACAGGTGAAAACGGAATTGGTGGTAAACCACGGTGTCGAGCAGCAGCAAAGCAACGCCAGCGGTGCCGATGACGATGGCTGTCGGACGCAATAATGACTGCGGCAGAATCAGTGTCAGCAGGAGCAGCGGTAAACCAAACAGCCAGGCCAACAGGGAAAACTGGGCAATCATCGCCAGGGCTACGTAGAGTCCGGTGGCGGTGTCCGCCACGGTCATCCAGGGCAGATAACGAAAACCGATCAGCAACGCAATCAGGCTGTTGGCGACAATAAACCAGCCCGCCCATCGGACGCGTTCGCGCAACGGACGGCGGTATCGGAAGAGGGATGGCACGTAAAGCTCCTTGCAGTATGCGGCGGTTTTCTTCAGGTGGGTCGTTTACAATTCAATCTAACAGAAAGCGCAGAGTGCGATCGTAAAAAAGTGTATGGGGTTACGGCGGATGCACTGCGCCAACTGCGGTTCTAACCGTAGGGCGGATAAGTGCGAAGCACGCATCCGCCGTTACCCAAACTTCGTTACGACCGCGGCATACTCCAACCGCCCCCCATCGCTTTGAACAACGTCGCCGTCGCCGCCAACCGGTCACTCATTGCCTGACTCAACGCCAACTCCGCGTCGAGCAAACCGCGCTGTGCGTCCAGTAACTCATAAAAGCCGATACTCCCGGCGTCGTATTGCAACTCCGCCAGTTCGAGTGTTTCCTCAATCGCTTCGGCCTGGCGACGCACCGCCTCTACACGACGGTCGGAGGTTTGATAAATGACCAGGGCATCCCGGGCGTCACGAAAGCCATTGGTAATCGCCAATTGGTATTGCGCTTCGGCCTGGGCAAGTTGCGCCTCGGCGCTTTCGATCCGCGAACGGGTGCGACCAAAATCAAACAGCGGGCCGGCCAGGTTGGCACCCACGCTCCACATTTCCGCGGGCGCGGTGAACAGGTTGTCGCTATCGAGCGCCACGCTGCCGCCCAGCGCCTGGAGGTTCAGGCTTGGGAAGCGCTGTGCCTTGGCGACCCCCACGCGGGCATTGGCCGCCACCAGAGCCTCTTCCGCCGCGCGAATATCCGGGCGACGTTGCAGCAACTCTGAGGGCAGAACCGCCGGTACGCTGTCGGGCAACTCGATCTCGGTCAGCTTGGCGTCACCGAAATCCAGTTCACTCAACAACTCCCTGGGACTGTAGCCCACCAGCATGGCCAGGGCGCTGCGTAACTCGTGTACGCGCTGCTCCTGTTGTGGCAGGCGGGCGCGGGTACTTTCCAGCGAGGCGCGCGCCTGGCGAATGCTCAGTGGGTTGCTCGCGCCACTTTCGTAGCGCACTTCTTCCAAGGCCAGCGTTTCCTCGCGTGTTCCCAGAGTTTCCCGGGTGATCGCCAGTTGCTGCTCGGCGGCGCGCAGGTTGAAGTAGGTGGTGACCACGTCGGTGATCAGGTTCAGGCGTACCGCTTCGGTGCCAAACACCGATTGCGCCAGCAGTGCGCTGGCCGCTTCGCGTTCGCGCGCCAGACGGCCCCAGAGATCCAGCTCATAACTTAGCACACCGTTTACCGAGAATTGGTTGCGGATTTGGCCGCCGCCCAATTCGGGCGGCATGACGGCTGCTGAGCCTTGCTCCCGAGTGGCGTCTGCCTGGGCGTTGAGTGACGGCCAGCGATTGGCTTTGCTGAAACCAAGTTCCGCGCGGGCCTGTTCGATCCGTTGGAGCTGCACTTGCAGCTCCAGGTTATCGTCCAAAGCGCGCTCGACCAGCGCATTCAGCGTGGCGTCGTCGAAGCGGGTCCACCACTGTTGCCAGTCGCCGGTGTCTTGCCCGAGCAGTTCGTGCTCGGGCCACTGATCGGGCAGGTCCGGTGTCTGAGCCTGATAATCCGGGCCCAGGGCGCAGCCGCTGAGCAGAGCGATGGCGGCGGCCAATGAGGTGAATTTACGCATTGTGCTCACCTCCGTTACGTTGTTTGCGGTTTTCATTCCAGGTCACCAGATCTTCCAATACTTTGTACGTCAGCGGTACGAACAGCAGTGCCAGAGAGCTGGCCAGTACCATCCCGCCGACCACGACGGTACCGATCTCCTGGCGACTCGCGGCACCGGCACCGGTGGCGAAGACCAGGGGCAGCGAACCGATGATAAAGGTCGCGGCGGTCATGATGATGGCGCGGAAACGCTGCCGGGCGGCGGTCATGGCCGCTTCGGTGGAGCTCATGCCTTCACGGCGGTTCTGCGCGGCGAACTCGACAATCAGAATGGCGTTCTTCGCCGCCAGACCGATCAGCACCAGCAGGCCCACCTGGAAGTAAATGTCATTCGGGTAGCCGCGCAGCAGCGATGACAGTGCCGCCCCAAGAACCCCAAAGGGAATGGCGGTGGCCACGGCAATCGGCAGCGTCAGACGCTCGTACTGTGCGGCGAGAATCAGAAACACCATCAGCAGCGCCATACCGAAGGCGGCGGTACCGGAACCGGCGGCGGCATCCAACTGGTAGGCCTCGCCGGTCCAGCCGATCTGAATGTTGGCGGTCTGACCGATGTCGTTCACCACCGCTTCCAGAGCGGTCTTGGCCTGGCCGGTGGTAAAGCCCGGCGCCGGGTCGGCCATCAGTTTGGCCGCCGGATAGATGTTGAATCGGTTGATGATGTCCGCCCCGGCGGTGCGCTCCAGTGTGACCAGTGAGCTCAGCGGAATCCGCTCGCCACTGTTAGAGCGCACGTAAATATGACGCAGGTCGTCGGCCTGGTTGCGGTACTCGCCCTCGGCCTGCATGTTCACTCGCCACAGGCGACCCTGGTAGGAGAAGTCGTTGATGTAGGAGGAGCCCATGGTGGCTTGCAGTGTGCTGAACACCGTGTTGATGGGTACACCCATCGCTTTGGCTTTTTCCCGATCGACTTTTGCATCGAAACGGGGAATGGAGGTGTCCAGGGTACTACGCGCATTGGTCAGCTCCGGGCGAGCATTTGCCGCGGCGATAACCTGCTGCGTCAGTTCGTTGATGCGCTTGGGGTCGGAGCTGTCGCGCACCTGCAGGTAGCCTTCCACACCACCGGTGAGGGACAGCCCCTGAATGGGCGGCGGGGTAAAGGCAATAACATTGGCTTCCTGAATGCCCATGCCCATACCGATCACTTTGCCCGCGATATCCGAGGCAGCCTGTCCATCACCTTGACGCTCATCCCAGGGGGCCAGATTAATAAAGCCCGCCAGGGCATTGCTGCGCAGTGAGCCGGCCACAATGTCGAAGCCGGCAAAGGCGGTGAAATCCTGTACTTCATCCAGGGAGAGCACCTGTTGCACCAAACGGTCGCGTGCTTCTTCTGAGCGTCCCAGCGCGGAGGCCGGAGGCAGGTGAGCCACTGCGAGCGCCACGCCCTGATCTTCCTGGGGTACCAGGCCGGAAGGCATGCGGCTGAAGGAGAACACAGTGACGACGCAGAAGAAGGCCAACAGACCCAGGCCAATGACCCAGTGCTTGAGCAGCTTGCCCACCAGATTGACGAAACCGTTGGTCAGGCGCTCAAAGGCGTTGTTGAACAGCTGGAAAGGTTTGCTGACATCGTGGGCTTCTTTATCCAGCAGCAGGGCACACATGGCCGGCGTCAGGGTCAGTGCCACTACGCCGGACACCACCACCGAGACCGCAATGGTCACCGCAAACTGTCGATACAGCTCACCACTGAGGCCGCCCAGGAAAGCCACCGGCGCGAACACCGCCACCAGTACCAGCGTGGAGGAGATTACCGCTCCGGAAACCTGCTTCATGGTTTCGATGGAGGCATCGCGGGCTTTCATGCCCTGCTCGACAATCAAGCGTTCGACGTTTTCCATCACGATAATGGCGTTGTCCACCACGATCCCGATGGCCAGCACCAAGCCAAACAGGGTCAACATATTTACCGAGAATCCCATCGCCTGCATGCCGGCGAAGGTGCCGATCAGCGAGACCGGAATGGCCGCCACGGGAATCAGGGTGGCGCGAATGTGCTGCAGGAACAGGAAGGTCACCAGGACAACCAGCACCACCGCGATCAGCAGCGTCAGGATCACCTCGTTGACCGATACCTGGACAAACTCCGTGGTGTCGTAGGGCACCTTGTAGGCCATACCGGCCGGGAAATCTTTGGCGATTTCATCCAGTGCGTCATAGAGCCGCTCGGAAGTTTCCAGAGCATTGGCGCCGGGCTGAAGGTAAACCCCCATCGGCACCGCCGACTCACCGTTGTAGGTGGCGGAGAAGTCGTAGCGCTCGGATCCAAGCTCCACGCGCGCCACATCTTTCAGGCGCAGGCTGGCGCCCTGGCTGTCGGTGCGCAGTGCAATCTGTTCAAACTCCTCCGGTTCTACCAACTGGCCACGGGTTGAAACACTGAAGGTAAAGGCCTGATCCTCCGGGGAGGGTTCCGCCCCGATTCGACCCGCCGCATACTGCGCGTTCTGATCCCGAATGGCAGCGCCCACTTCGGCCGTGGTCAGGTCGTATTCCGCCAGCTTGGCCGGGTCCAGCCAGATGCGCATGGAATAATCCTGCGCACCGAACAGCGATGCATCACCGACGCCTTCCAGACGCACCAGTTCGTCCAGCACGTTGAGCAAAGCGTAGTTGCTGATATCCAGGGTGCTCTGAGTACCATCTGGCGAGTAGAGCACCGGCACCATCAGGATGTTGGTTGAGCGAGATTCCACTCGCACACCCAAGTCTCGGACAATCTGCGGTAGTCGCGGAGTGGCCGCCTGAACCCGGTTGTTGACGTTAATGGCGGCCTGATCCGGATCCGTGCCCATGGCAAAGGAGATGGATACCTGCAGGGTACCGGCATCGGTGCTGGTGGACTCCATGTAGATCATGTCATACACACCGTTGATTTCCTGCTCCAGTGGGGCCGCGACCGATTCGGCCAAGACCTCGGCGCTGGCACCGGGGTAGGTGGCGCTCACCACGACCTGTGGCGGTACCACGTTCGGGTACTGCTCAACCGGGAGCACCCGCAGAGAGACAATCCCCGCGATGATAATAATGATCGAAATGACCGACGCGAAAATCGGCCGGTCAATAAAGAAGCGCAACATCAATTAACCCTCCTGGTCGCTGGCATTTTGGTCGACGTTGGTGACTTGCACGGCGGCGCCGTCACTCAGTGCCACCTGACCATTGATCACCAACTGGCTGCCGGCCTCGAGTCCTTCAAGGATGAGCTGGCGACCATCGATTACCGGGCCCAGCTTCACGGTGTGGGCGGCGGCGGTGTTGTCTTCATCGATGGTGAACACTTGAGGGCCTTCCGGGCCCTGGCCCACGGCGGTGGGGTCCACCAGGATGGCGTTGTCGTAGTCCGCCAGAGCCAGGCGAATGCGCACAAACTGGCCGGGAATCAGCTCGCTGTCCGGGTTGGGGAAAACCGCGCGCATCTGCACACTGCCGGTCATCGGGTCGATGCGACGATCGGCGAAATCCACCTGGCCGGCGCGGGCATACTCACTGCCGTCGGGCAGCACCAGGCGGGCCTCTCGCTCGGAGTCGTCGTCCCGGAGCGCTTCACGGGCGACGCGCTGGGCGGTGGCGTCTTCCTCGGGCAGAGCGAAATAAATGTGCACCGGGTCGTGCTGAACAATATGGGTCAGAACGGTGCCGGCCTCTACCAGGTTGCCCTCGGTGAGCGCTTCCATACTGGTCAGGCCGGACACCGGGGCCTCTACCCGCGAGTAGCGCAACTGGCGACGGGCATTGCTCAGGGCGGACTCGGCCGCCTCCAGGCGGGCATCGGCGGCGCGGCTGTCGGCGCGGGCCTGATCGCGCTCGCGCTCACTGACCGCATTGCGCTCGAACAGACCTTTCACCCGCTCCCATTCGCGCTCGGCACGCAGTTGCTGAGCCTCGGCACTGGCCAGCTCGGCTTCGGCGGCTTTTACCGCGTCCTGATAGGTGTCGGGCTCGATCTGAAACAGCGTCTGCCCGGCTTCCACCGCCGTGCCTTCTTCGTAATTGCGCGACTCCAGAATACCGGACACCCGGGCGCGCACACTCACTTCGGTGGCGCCGCGTACCCGGCCCGGGTACTCCACCTGATGTTGCGCGGCTTGCGCCTGCACTTCGGTGGTGGTCACCGGTGAGGGTGGGCGCTCCTGCTGGCCACCCTGCTCGGAGCTACAGGCACTGACCAACAGGGCAAGCGCGGACAGGGCCAGGCCCCGGCGCAGTAATCCGGCGGATGGACGGGAAGTGGGGTACATCATGGTAATAAGCTCCGTTTGATAACAGCGTTAAAAACAAAAAGGTAAAGAGAGTGGCGCCAGTAACGGCGGTCAGTGCTTGAGAATGCCGTGCAGGTAAATATCGAAAATCCGGTCAAAGCGCTCACTGAGCGGTCGACGGGGCAAGGGCGTGTGGCTGAGCACCACCGCGCCGTGCATCATGTCCCCGCACACCTCCATCCACTCCTGGGCGTCGATATCGCGCACCGGGTGGCGCTCGGCGATGCGCTCGAACATGTCGACCCAGTCCTCGCGCCCGGCGAGCATGTAGGAGAAGTACAGGGAGTTCTGGCATTCGCTGCGAAATTCCGCCCGCTCCTGAATGAACAGCTCAATCAGCTCCGGGTTCTTCTCGAAGTACAGCAGGTAGGCGCGCATGCCTTCGCGCAGCTGCTCCAGCGGGTCCTCGGGTTGCTCGCGAGCGTGCTCGATGGAGGCCTTGAGAGTCTCCAGATTAAAGCGCAGGGCCTCGGTAAACAGCGCCTCTTTGGTGGGGAAGTAACGGTAGACCGTACCTTTCCCGACCCCGGCGGCATCCGCCACGGCCTGCATATCGGCCACCTGGTAGCCCCGCTCGGCAAAAATACGGGTGGCTACGGTCAGAATCTCTTCGCGCCGCTGCTCGGCGGATTTGTGCACGCGTTTGGGCTTTTCCGGGTCGGTCATAGGGCTCTCGCTAATAGGACGGACTGGTCAGTCCGTTAATGATACGAGCCAGCACGACTCCGGATCAATCAAAGGAGTGTCAATAAACGTTAAGTCAGGGAGAGTGGTGGGCCCTGCTGGACTTGAACCAGCGACCAATCGATTATGAGTCGACTGCTCTGACCAACTGAGCTAAGGGCCCTATAGGGGAGGCGGGCATTATAAAGACAAGGGGCGAGTGTGACCAGCCCAAAGCGGGTCGTTTGATCTGCTTGTAGAGCCGGGACGGATACTGTGCTACAAATAAAGGAGACGAATGAACTGGCGGCGGTATCCTCCAGTCCAAGAACGGACCACGCAGGTGCAGCCTGCGGGCATTAACCAGAAAGGTGGGAATATGGCGAACGATGAGCATTCAACACCGGAAGCACAGCCGGGTAATCGAAAGCCCACCGCGACTATCGCCCTGGTCGTTATTGTCGTGGTGGTGATTGTGGCTCTGAGCCTGTACTTGTTTGGCCGGGAAGATGAGCCGGAACCGACACCGGAGCCGGCCCCTCCGGTTCAGCAGCCCGAACCGGAGCCTGAGCCAGCGCCCGAACCGGAACCTGAGCCGGCGCCTGAACCCGAGCCGGAACCTGAGCCCGAGCCGGAACCGCTGCCGGAGCTGGATCAGAGCGATGAGCCAGCGCTCAATGAGCTGGAAGAAGCCACCGGCAATGACGACGTCGAGCGTCTGCTGGTCAACGAAGAGTTGATCCGCAAGGTGGTACGTGCCGCGGCGGCCGCCCGTGATGGCAAAGTGGTGCATGAATATCGCCCGGTGGTATCGCCACCGCCGCCCCTGGCCGTGGCGAAGGTCGGTGAAGCCCGTACCGACGCCGAGCAGGAATATCGACTGCTGGAAGAGAACTTTCAGCGCTATGATGCCTACGTTGCGCTCTTGACCGAGAGCGACCCCGAGCAGGTGGCAGGCTGGTATCAGCGCTACCGCCCCTTGCTGGAGGAGGCGTTTGATGAGCATGGCGTCAATAATGGAACCTTCCACGAGGTCGTGCTCAACACCATCGATGAGCTGTTGGAGGCGCCGGAGCCCCCCGGCGACATTCGTCTGCACCGGCCCAAAGTCTTCTACGAGTACCGGGACCCCGAGCTGGAAGCGCTGACGGACTTGCAGAAGTTGATGATTCGCATGGGGCCGGAGCATCACCGGGCCGTCAAACAGGCTCTGCGGGCCCTGCGCGATGAACTGGAGGCGCTGCCGGAGTCTGAGTGACCGGCTGGGCATGTTGGAAGAGCGGACCGGGCCGATGTCGCATCGGCCCGGTTTTTTTGTGGTCAGGGAAGGCAAAAAATTTGTTTGACAACGTTGTCCCGAGCAATTACAGTGAGTCTTCCAGTATTGTTCGCTGGAACTCTCTCTCACCTCTTGCGGGGTCGGCGGCGAAGCCCGCCCCCGCTTTTTTCAGCGGTGGGTTGTGATACAGAATAAGAGGTTGTTTTATGGTCAGTGCCCCAACCAATGAGCACTACTTTCTGGGAATTGATGGTGGCGGCAGCAAGTGCAAAGCCAGCATAGCGGACGCCCGTGGGCGGGTCCTTGGCAGTGCTCTGGCGGGGCCGGCCAACCCCCTGCACGGCGTTGAGCAGACGTTGCAATCCATCGAGAGTGCGGCGCGCCGCGCGCTGAGCGATGCTGGCCTGCCGACTGAAACCCTCGGCCGTCTGGTGGCGGGCGCGGGGCTGGCGGGGGTGAATCTGCCCAGTCTTTATCGGGTCATCAGTGACTGGCCCCACCCCTTTGCGGCGCTTCATCTGACCACGGATTTGCGTATTGCCCTGCTCGGTGCCCATCAGCAAGACGAGGGGGCGGTCATCGTCACCGGGACCGGTTCTTGCGGTTATGTCCGCACCGCCGGCGTGGATCACCTGTTGGGTGGGCACGGCTTTCCCTATGGCGATCAGGGAAGCGGCGCCTGGATGGGACTGGAAGCGATCAAGGCGGTCCTGCTGGCGTCCGATGATCTCGGTCCAAAAACCCTACTGATCGAGAGTGTGGCGGAGCTGCTGCAGGCGCGGGGTCTGGCGATTGTCGAGCGGATGTCCGGCAAGCCATCCAGTGACTACGCCCGTCTGGCGCCGCTGGTCTTTGACGCCGCCGAGGCCGACGATCCGGTGGCGCTGGATATTCTTCGCAGCGGCGCGCACTACATCAGCGCCATGGCGCGCAAGCTGCTGGCGTATCAGCCGCCGCGGCTGTCACTGATTGGGGGGATGGCCGGGCGTCTGGAGACCTGGCTGGATCGGGATGTGGCCGAGCAATTATCCCGCCCCCTCGGGCCACCGGAAGCGGGAGCGCTGTTGTTTGCGCGCCAGCAGAGCGCACTGGCCAATACCGCCTGAACGCCATCAACACAATACGATAACAATTCTGAACGTCGATTCGCGAGGCTGCTATGACCACTGACACCACTGCCCGGGCTCCGGCCACTTCCAGTGCCCTCATTCCGATGACCATTATCGGGGTGCTGTTTTTCGTGTTTGGCTTTGTCACCTGGCTGAACGGTGCACTGATTCCCTTTCTGAAAATCGTCTGTGAACTCAATGAGTTTCAGGCACTGTTTGTCACCTTTGCGTTTTATATCGCCTATACCGTCATGGCGCTGCCCGCCGCGCTGGTATTGCGCCGCACCGGGTACAAGACCGGGATGGTCATCGGGTTGGCGGTGATGGCGGTGGGCTCGCTGGTGTTCATTCCCGCCGCCCAGTCCAGTCACTATGCCGTGTTTTTGTTGGCGCTGTTTATTCTGGGCACCGGGTTGACCTTGCTGCAGACGGCCGCCAATCCCTACATTGTGTGTATTGGTCCGCGCGAGAGTGCCGCCATGCGGATGAGCATCATGGGGCTGTTGAACAAGGCCGCCGGTGTGGTGGCTCCGGTGGTGTTTACGCTCTGGGTACTGACCGGCATGGACCAGTTCGATGAGGATGTGCTGTTGGCATTGAGCGCCGAGGCGCGTGCGGAACGCTTGGCGGAGCTCTCGAATCGCCTCGTGGTGCCCTATCTGTATATGGCCGGAGCGCTGCTGGCCTTGATGCTGTTTGTGCAGTTCTCATCCCTGCCGGAGTTGAACGTCGACGCCGAAAGTGACGATGAGGCCGGCGATAAGTTGGGCATCCTCAATCATCCCCAGGCGATTCTGGGTGCGATCGCGCTGTTCATGTACGTCGGGGTGGAAGTGATCGCCGGCGATACGATCGGGCTCTATGGGCGGCGAATGGATGTAGCGCACTTTGGTTCACTGACGGCCTACACCATGACGTTTATGGTCATCGGGTATGTGGTCGGCGTGCTGTGCATTCCCCGTTTTCTGAGTCAGGCCAGGGCGCTGACCGGGTCCGCCATTTTCGGGGTACTGTTTACCGTGGGGGTGCTGACCGGGTCCGGCGATAGCGACTGGATTGCTTCTATTCTTTTTGGCTGGCTGGGCATTCCCACGGTACCCAATACGGTCATGTTCCTGGCGCTGCTGGGGCTGGCCAATGCCTTGTGCTGGCCGGCGATCTGGCCCCTGTCGCTGGCGGATCTGGGCAAGTACACCAGTGTCGGCTCGGCGCTGTTGATCATGGGGATTGCCGGCGGTGCGGTGATCCCGCTGCTGTACGGCCATTTTGCGGAAAGCACCAGCAATCAGGCGGCCTACTGGGTCATGCTCCCCTGCTACGCCTACATTCTGTTTTATGCCCTGAAAGGGCACAAGCTGCGCCGCTGGAAATCCTGAGCGGCGCTTCCCCCTCTCCTCTGCTTGGCCGGTCCGCACTGTCGCGACCGGTCACTTTTTTGAGGTGTCTCTATGTCTGAAACTTCTGCCAATCGACGTTTCCTTGCCCTGGATGTCATGCGCGGGCTGACCCTCGCACTGATGATTCTGGTCAACACGCCCGGCTCCTGGAATGCGGTGTACGCACCGTTACTGCATGCCGACTGGCACGGTGCCACGCCCACGGATTACATCTTTCCCTTCTTTCTTTTTATCGTCGGTTCGGCCCTGTTTTTCTCGAGCCGTTCGCGTACCGCGCAGCCGGTGTCGGCGCGGTTGCTGAATATTGTGCGCCGCAGTGCCCTGATTTTTCTGATCGGTGTGTTGCTCAACGCGTTTCCGTTTACGGAAGGTGTGGCGACGCTGCGCATTCCGGGCGTGCTGCAACGAATCGCGCTCGCGTACCTGTTGGCCGCACCGATTGCCCTGTTTGTGCCGGGGTTGTGGCGGGCCGTGATCA
>NZ_DGMV01000060.1:14115-36881 GCF_002388575.1 Marinimicrobium sp. UBA4509 | reverse complement strand
TGGCGGGCCGTGATCATGGTCGGCCTGTTGCTCGGTTATTGGGCGTTATTGCAGTTGGGGGATGATCCCTACAGCCTGCAGGGCTCGGTGGTGCGTCAGTTTGATCTGTGGGTATTCAGCGCGGAGCATATCTGGCAGGGCAAGGGGCTGGCGTTTGATCCGGAAGGCCTGTTGTCGACGCTGCCCTCGGTGGTGACGGTGCTGCTTGGCTTTGAGGCGACGCGCATTCTGGTGCTGGGTGCCTCGCGCTGGCGCAGTCTTGGGTTACTCGCTCTGGGCGGAGTGGTTCTGGTGTTGCTGGGCCTGGTCTGGCATCCGTGGTTTCCGATCAACAAATATCTGTGGACCAGTTCATTCGTGTTGCTGACCGGGGGCGCCGCGCTGTTGGTGTTGGTCGCCCTGGTGTTGCTGGAGTCATGGCCAGCGGTTAAGCCCGTATATCGGGGGTTCGCCATGCTGGGTAAGAACCCGCTGTTTATCTATGTGTTGTCGATCGTCCTGGCAAAAACCCTGTACCTGATTCCGGTGGGGGAGGGGTCGGCCTATCAGTGGTTGTATGCTTCCCTGGCGCAATGGTTCAGCCCCACCAATGCGTCGCTGTTGTTTGCCCTCCTGTTTGTCGCCGTGCACTGGCTGGTCGCCTGGTGGCTTGAGCGCAAGCGCATCGTCATTTCCATTTAAAACGGGTACGCAAAAAAAAGCCGCGAACCCCCAGAGTGTGGTTCGCGGCGCAAGCGGCGCGTCAGGCCAAAAAAACGTCAGGCGTCAGTCTGTTCTTCAGTCTGCTCTTCGGTGGTTTCGTCTTCTGCCTGGTCGATGGTGAAGTTCACCTCGGTGGTGGTGTCGGCTTCAACGGTGGCGTTGGCGGTACCGAAGAACACCAGTTCATCAACGGCTTCCGGATCGTCATCAACGGCACCGCAGGTGTAGGCCAGGGTGTAATCACCCTCGGACACAAAGCCGACTTCATAGCGGTATTCACCGTCCACATCAGACACCAGAGCGGTCGTCAGCGGGTCGGTTTCGGCACCGGATACATCGGTGGGGGTGACATCGGCACCGGAGTACACGTATACCGAGCCGGTCTGGTTGGCGGGGTCGGCGCACTGATCGACCAGTACCTCGGCGTCGACCTGTCCGGCAATGGTACCCACGGCGGTGTTGTCAATCAGGCGCAGTGCCGGCTTGAGGAAGGCGCCCGCCTGGCCGCCCGGCATGACTACCGATTTGCGCAGGTCAAAGTCAATGGTGAAGTTGGCGGTACCGCCGGCAACCACAGTGAAACCGCTGACCAGTTTCAGGCCGGTCTGGCTGCCACTGGGAACCCGCAGCTCCGGCATGGTGCCATCATCCAGCTCAATGTAAGAGTCCAGCACGCCATCGTGCTCGGCATTCACCGCCAGGCGGATCCACTCGTAGTCGCCAGCGGGCACGGTTTCATCGGTCAGCAGTGACTCGGAAGCAGAGCCCTGAAGAGACAGCAGATCGATGCTCTTGGGTTCGTCGAAGGTGAATTCCAGCGCTTCGCCGTCGGCGGGTTTCAGGGAGACGCCGGAAAATTCCACCACCACCTGGGCGGCGCTGTCGATGGGAGCGTCGGTCACGTTCAGGCTCAGGCGACCTTCGTTGCTGCCGGCGCTGTTGTCGTTGGAGCTGCCACCGCAAGCCACCAGGGTGGCCAGGGATGCGGCGAGCGCCAATTGCAGTGGACGTTTTTTGAACTGTGTCATCGATATCACCTCGTTAGGGTTGATGGAATCAAAGCCTTAATGCTGATCCGGGGAGTGCTAGGCAGGCCCCAAAAGGGAGCGCTTTGTTGCTCTGCGTCTCACCCGGATCGTCTCTGATGCCGTTTTTTGACACTATAGTCCCAAAAGTGGGTTATTCAATGTGATTCGTATCACATTTTTTGAATGTTTTTTGACGCTATAATCCCAACATGAGCGATAGAACCCAAAAAGCCCTGATTCGGGCGCTTTATCGAATGCTGCGTCCGATGGTGCGGTTGCTGTTGCGCCATGGGGTGTCTTATCGCCTGTTCGCCGATATCGCCCGCCATGTGTATGTCGATACCGCCCGGGAGGACTTCGCGATCCCGGGGCGCAAACAGAGCCTGTCACGCATGGCGGTATTGACGGGCATCAATCGCAAGGACATCGCCAAGCTTCAGGAACGCTCTCACCCTCTGTCCGATGCCCCCGCCGAACAACCGACGCCCGCTGCCCGGGTTATCACCGGCTGGCTGAATGACGTACGCTTCCACACCCCGGCCGGCGAGCCGGCGATGCTTCCGGTAGAGCGGGAAGATGCTGGGCCGAGCTTTACGGCGCTGGTGCGTGAATACAGTCGCGATGTCCCCGTGCGGGCCCTGCTGGATGAGCTGGAGCGCATCGAGGCGGTGCGGCGTACTGGTGAGGGCGTGTCGCTGTTGGCGAGAGGCTATATCCCCCTGGAAGACATGCAGGAAAATATCCGGATTTTTGGGACCGCGGCGGCAGATTTGATGGGCACCATGGATCACAATATTGCGAAACAGACACCGGGGCCATTTATTCAGCGCACGGTCTCCTACGTCAACATCCCGGAGGAGCTGCTTGAACGCATTCGCGAGCGCAGCGCCCGGGAGGGGCAGGCCTTTCTGCTCCAGGTGAATGATTGGCTGGCCGAGTGTGATCGAGACCAGTCCCCGGAGCTTGCGGGCTCCGGCCAGGTACGGGCCGGCATTGGCCTTTACTATTTTGAGCAACGAAATGACGAGCGTTCATTTCCGGGTACCGGAGTCATCTCCGGCCAGGAAAATGCGACGCCCAGAGAGGATGATGCATGAAGCGGCTTGGTGTGGTCAGTGCAACACTGGGAGCCCTGATGATGGCGGGGTGCCTGAGCGACAGTTCGTCCGTGGCGGGGATTGAGGGCACCGGCAGTCCGACCACCGTCAGTGGCAGTGTGACTGCCTATGGCAGCGTCTACGTCAACGGTCTGCACATCGAGATCGATACCGCCGACATCTCCGTTGACGGTCAGCCGGCCGGGGTCGATGACATCACCCTGGGCATGGTGGTGGATGTCGAGCTTGACCAGTTGCAGGGGCAGGATGCGGTTGCCGCAGCGGTCCGCTATAACCGCACCCTGCGCGGTCCGGTGGACGCTCTGGTATCAAGCAGCGATGTCCGGCGTGAAATTCAGATTCTCGGGCAGACTGTGGTGGTATATGACGATGTGCGCTTCGATGGCATTGCCTTTGACTCGCTGGAGCCTGGGGCCTACCTCGAGGTGAGTGGTCTGGTGGCCGCCGAGGGACAGTGGCTGGCGACCAAAGTCGCCAGTGCCGATCGGGGCCCACTGACCGCTCAGGGCCGGGTAGAAACCTGGCGAGCGGATCAGCAGCGCTTCCAGCTCGGAGAACAATCGGTGGACGTCTCGCAGGCTCAGGTCAGTGGCGATCTGGCTGAGGGGGACACGGTAGTCGTGCGCGGCGGCGAGCGGCGCGGCGAACTCTGGTATCCGGATCGCATTGAGTTGATCGAGCCGGCCAGACCCCAGGAGGGAGGACAGTGGTACCAGGAAGGGGTTATTGAGCGGTTCGTCTCACGGGAGGCCTTCGAGGTGAACGGTATCCCGGTGGATGCCAGCGGGGCCCGAGGGCTGTCGGACCAGATCGAGCTCGGAGAAGGCGTTCGGGTGATGGTGAGCGGCACCCTGCGCAATGAAAGCCTGGTCGCCGAGCGGGTACAGGTGTTGCGCCCTGGGATCAACCGGATCCGCGCCAGGGTGGATGCAATCGATCCGGACCGCGGAGAGGTCGTGTTACTCGGCGGCCGGTATCAGCTAACGGACCTGACCGCGTTTGAAAACCCGGCCGGTCGCGGCAACCCGCGTGAGGGTGTCAACCTGAACAGCCTGCGGGTCGGAGAGTGGTTGGAACTCTATGCCTACTATGAGGGCGAGTCCCGGGTGGTCACGCGAGTCCAGCGGCAACCGGGCTATGTTGATACCGTCGCTCTGTCTGGCCCCGTAACCGCGATCGACCGGGATAACCGGTGGTTGACGGTGCTCGGGGTGACCGTGGCCGTTGACGGGGCCGACGGTGAGGCGCTGTTCGATGAGCTGGCGCTGGGCGATTCGGTGTCGGTGACCGGGGATGCGTCGGGCTCCCATGTGACCGCGAGGTCGTTGAGTCGCCGCGATGTGCCGGAGGATGTGCGGGGCTGTCCGCCGCCGCTGCCCGGTCAGTGCGCTGCGGCGACCGGGCCGTCGACTGCGGCACAGTCGACTATGGGTCCGGCCGACGCGGAGCTGCTGCAGTTCCGGTTCTGATCAGAACTGCTGTGCCGCCCCGTCAATCCAGCTCTGTTTGACTCGCAGCTGGTCGTCGACGGCCAGCAGGCTGGCCCGGTACCCCGGTGCCAGCCGTCCCAACTCCCGATCCAGTCCGAGCATCTGCGCCGGGTAGAGACTCGCCATTCGCAGGGCTTCCTCCAGCGGCTGTTCCAGCTGCGCCAAGGTATTGCGCACCGCGCTGAGCATATCCAGATCCGAGCCCGCCAGGGTGCCATCGGCGGTGGCGCAGCGGCCGTTGTCGGCGTGAATGGTCTCGCCCTTGAGGGTGAACTGCTTGTGCTGCGCGCCGACCGTCGGCATGGCATCGGTGACCAGCACCATTTTGCCCCGACACTTGGCGGCGAGCGCCACTTTGAGCGTGGCGGCGTGCACGTGATAGCCATCGACGATCAGGCCACACCAACTGTCGGGATCTTCCAGCGCGGCGCCCACCACGCCGGGTTCCCGGCTGGTCATCGGGGTCATGGCGTTGAACAGGTGCGTGAAACTGCGTACCCCGGCGGCCAGGGCGGTGCGAGTCTGCGCGTAGTCGGCGGCGGTATGCCCGGCCGCCACCATGACCCCCCGCTGACTCAGGTCGCGAATCAGCTCCGGAGTGGTCCGCTCTGGAGCCAGGGTGACCAGGGTAAACCCGTTATCCAGTGAGCTCAGCAGGTCCACGGCTTCGGGGGTCAGGCGGCGGAACTTGCTCTCGTCGTGCACCCCCTTGCGGGCCGGATTCAGAAAGGGGCCCTCCAGGTGAATACCCAGTACCCCGGGCACACCGTCGGCGATGGCCTGATGGACCGCCGCAATGGCCCGGGCCACGATGTCCAGATCATCACTGATCAGGGTCGGCAGAAAGCCGGTGGTGCCGAACCGCCGGTGGGCGGCGCCAATGGTGCGCAGGGTGTCGATGGTGGGGGCATCGTTGAACAGGGCTCCGCCGCCACCGTTGACCTGGGTATCAATCAGGCCGGGAATCAGTCGGGTTCCGTGCAGGTCTTCCACCCGGTAGTCGGTCGGAACCTGATCCTCGGCGACCAGCCCCTTGATGAGGCCGCCGTCGAGCAGCAGGGCCCGGTGCTCCAGCCACTCATCACCGGTAAATATCGGAGCGCGGATCAATGCCTGCTTCATGTCGGGTCTCTCCTGGGCTTACCTTGTGCGCTTGGTGTTGTACCTTGCGCTGCGTTAGACGGTTTCGGTTACTTTGTTCAGGTGCGGTGGTTCATCGGGATGATACCCGCGCGCGATGGCCAGTGCATTGGCCATGCGGTAGAAACTCTGGATCGCCAGGATGGGGGCAATCACCGGGTGAGCCTCGGGGACCACCGGCAGTGTGTCGGCAAGGTCCGCCTCGCCGGCCACCAGAACCCGGGCGCCGCGCTGGCGAAACTCCTGAACCAGTGATTCAGTGCTCTCGCGGGTCTCGTCCTGCTGGGCGAAAACCAGCACCGGAAAGTTTTCGCCCACGATGGCCATGGGGCCGTGCCGGACTTCGGCGGCGCTGAAGGCCTCGGCGTGCAGGCCGCAGGTTTCCTTGAGCTTCAGGGCGGCTTCCTGGGCAATACCAAAACCGAGCCCCCGCCCGATCACAAACAGGTTGTGCACGGGGGTCAGCGCCTTCACGGCATCGGACCAGTCGAACGACCAGGCCCGGGCAAGCGCCTCGGGCAGTTGGCGCAGCTCTGCGCGCAGGGTCTCGCTGTCCGCCCACTCGGTGACCAGATGCAGCAGGGCCGAGAGGCTGGCGATATAGGATTTGGTGGCGGCGACACTCAGCTCCTGACCGGCCTGCAGAGGCAGCACCAGGTCGGCCATCTGTGCCAGGGGGGAGTCGGCGACGTTGACCAGCGCCAGGGTCAGTGCTCCGGCGGCCTTGGCACGCTCGACATTGGCGAGCAGGTCCGGGCTTTTCCCGGACTGGGAAATGGCGATGTATAGCACACCGTCCAGTTGCTGCGGGCGCTGATACACCGATCCGACCGAGGGTGCGGCGGAACAGGTGATCAGGCCGAGCTGGGTTTCGATCAGGTATTTGGCAAAAGTGGCCGCATGGTCCGAGCTGCCCCGGGCGCAGGTGACCACGGCGCGGGGGCGGTAGGCGCGCAGACGCTCGGCGGCGGCCTTGACCCGAGAGGCGTTGTCGCTGAGCTGGTGACTGACCACGGCCGCGGCTTCGCCGGCCTCGCGGTGCATCAGAGTCTGGTCCGGAGCGGGTAATGAGGCGGTGTTCATGGAAACTCCTGTCTTGATCCCGGCATGGGTCCCGGTAATCCGGTAAGCCATCACGGGATGAATGATGCGTAGTAGATGGTGCTGTTAGACAACGTTGTCTTTTGGGCTATTCTGCACGCGTCGAGGAGGAAAGTAAAGCGGTTTGCCCAGGGTGGCCGGCGTCAGGAGGACGCCGGGGTGCGAGACGGGGGCGGACAGGTGGAGTCACGCACCACCAACTGGGGGTAAAACCCTTCGCTGTCGGTGGGTTTGTCGCCCTTGCGGTGGCGGATCTGATGGACCAACAGCTCCGCGGCCGTGCGGGCGATATCCGCATTGGGCTGACGGGCCGTGGTGAGGTTGGGCCAGGCCTGGCGCGAGAAGGGGCTGTCTTCAAAGCCCACGATGGACAGGTCCCTGGGTACATCCACGCCCGCCAGACGGGCCGCGAACAGGGTGCCCGCGGCAATTTCATCGTTACAGGCAAATACCGCGGTGGGCCTCGGGGTCAGGGCCAGCAGTTGCCGGGTCCGCTTGACCCCGGATTCGAAGGCGTACTCACCCTCGATGATCAGCCGGGGATCGGCGTCAATCTGGTTTTCCTTCAGGGCCTGCTGGTAGCCCGCGAGACGTTCGACGCTGGATTTGTGCGCCTCTTCCCCGCCCAGAAACGCAATGTGTCTGTGCCCCAGGTCGATCAGGTACTGGGTGATGTTGTAGGCCGCCGTGCGGTCATCCACAAACACGCAGGGTGAAAGAGTGTCCGGCGGCTGGCTTCCCGACAGTATCCGCACAAAGCGGATGCTGCGCTCGGTCAGGGCTTCCAGAACCTGGGGCATCTCGGACATGGGGGGAGTGAGCACCAGCCCGCCCACGCGGCTGCGGTCCACCATGCCAAAAATTTCCTCCAGCAGCTCCGGAGACTTGGCGTCGCAGGGGTGGATCACCAGCTCGTAATCCTGGCGGCGGCACTCATCGAGAATACCGCGCTGCATTTCGATCACATAGTTGCTGTTGGGGTTGTCATAGATGAAGCCGATGGAGGAGGCGGCGCCGCGCAGTACCCGCGCCGACAGGTTGGGCTGGTAGTTCAACTCCTTGATGGCCTTCCAGACCTTGTCCTGAAGCTCCTGGCCGACCGTGCTTTCCCGGTTGATAACCCGGGAGACGGTTTTAAAGGATACCCCGGCGCGCTTGGCAACGTCTTTGATGGTTGGCTTCATTACCACAGAAATCCGCTTGGCTGGGTGGAGACGGCCGTCGTGGGCGGCCAAAGCCGGGCACTATAGCATATCCGACAATGGCTTGATCCCGGCCCGCCCATGGCGTTGTTACGCCCCACCTTGAGGGGGCCAGTGAAGTGTGAAGCGGGCACCGCCGGTGGTGGCGCTATCCACCCGCACGGTGCCGTGGTGCCACTGCATCACCCGGTGCACGATGGCGAGCCCGAGTCCGAACCCGGCACTGTGCAGCTCCGGGGCATCGCGCAGGCGGACAAAGGATTCGAAGATCCGCTCCCGCTCTTCCTCGGGAATGCCCGGGCCGTCGTCCTCCACTTGAACCTGGGTGCCATCGGCGGCCGTAGTCAGGGTGATATCAATCCGCTCTCGGGCGTAGCGCAGGGCGTTCTGCAGCAGGTTGTGCAGGGCGCGCTCCATCAGCGGCCAGTCGCAGGTCACGGGGGGTGGATGGGCCGCCGTGTGCAGGTAGAGGCGTGGCGGATGCTCCAGGTGCCCACTGAGGCGCTGCCACAGGTCCTGCAGCAGGCCGGGCATGTCGCCCGGAGTGAGATGCAGGGTGGGCTGTTGCTCGAAGCGGGCGTAGTGCAGCAGTTGATTGACCAACTGGTCCATCTCCGTCACATCCGCTTTCAGGCTCTGCAGCCGGTTGCCCAGCGTCTGCGGGTCGCTGTTGGCATCGGCCATCTCCAGGGCGAATTTCATGCGTGCCAGGGGGGTGCGCAGCTCGTGGGAGACCGCGTGAGTCATTTCCCGCTGGGAGCGCAGCAGGTCACGAATGCGCCGGGCCATCTGGTTGAACGCCTGGGCCAGGCGTTGCGCGGCGGAATGCCCCTGCAACTCCATCACGGCGGTTTCAGGGTTGCGTCCGAGGGCCTCGGCCTGTTGTTCCAGACGGTTCAGGTCCCGGGTCAGGGGCCAGAGCCAGAAGAACACCACGGCCGCCAGGGCGCCGTAGAAGAGCAGCGCCAGCAGGGCTTCGAAACGCCGGGAGGCATCGGGGGTGACTTCCCCGATGACGATGACCTGGGGGTGTTCGGCGAGCTTGCGGTAGTGGTAGAGGTTGCCGTTGGCGTCCTCGAATGACAGCGACTCGCCGGCTTGAAGGCGCTGCTTGATCGCCTCCCCGGAAATATCGGACAGCGGCACCAGGCGGACATCGGTCTGTCCTTCGCGTGCCAGCCGGTGCACGAGGCTGCGGGTCTGGTCGAGCGGTCGGCCGGCGCTGCTGTGTTGCAGTACCTCGGCGAGAATGGCGCCCGGCGCCTGGGTTGGGTGTTCGGCCTGGTAGGCGCTCCAGAGTTGATCCAGGGCCCACCCCAACCCCAGGGTTGCCAGCACGATGAGCAGGTAAAGCGACAGAAAGGCTCTTTTCATGTCATGGCTGCCGCCGGTTCAGGCCGTTCACTCCGCTTCCCAGGCGTCGGCGATAAACAGATAGCCCCGGCCCCAGATGGTTTTGATGCGGGCGGGATTGTCCGGGTTATCCCCGAGCTTTTTGCGCAGTTGGGAGACGCGCACATCAATGGTCCGGTCCATGCCATCATAAGGCCGCCCATAAAGCTCCCGGAACAGAAAATCCCGACCCACCACGTCCCCGGCGCGCTGGGCGAGCAACCACAGCAGGTCGAACTCGTGACTGGAAAGCTTGATGGGAGCGCCTTCGAGTTCGACACTGCGGGAGCCGCTGTGCACCTCCAGGGTGCCGAAGCTCAGGGTCTGTGGAGTGCTCGGAATGCCGGGCTCGATGCGCCGTAGCAGTGCCCGGATACGGGCGAGAAGAATCCGCGGCTCGGCGGGTTTGATCACATAGTCATCGGCGCCGAATTCCAGTCCGAGAATCTGGTCGGCATCTTCGTTGCGGGCGGTGAGCATCATGATCGGGCCGGTGAACGCCGGGCGCAGTTCCCGACAAAGGGTCAGGCCGTCTTTGCCGGGGAGCATGATGTCCAGAATCAGTAGATCCGGTTGCAGTTGACGGACCCGCTCCGGGACCCGGTCTCCGCGATCTTCCACCGCCACCTCAAAGCCGTTGTCGGTCAGGTAGTCCCGCACCAGGGCGGCAAGGCGGTGATCGTCTTCGGCCAATAGAATCTGTTGCATGGGTGTCCGGTTCGTCTGTTATTGGGAAGCGTCAGAAAAAATTCCAGGGCTTGCGTCGGCGAGAGCGGAATTCGGTGTACTCGCGGATCACTTCGAACAGTCGGCTGGCGAGCAACTGGTCGTCCCGCTCGGCGCGTAGCTGGAAGGTCATACTCTGTTCGGTGCGTGCCTCGTAGTGGTATTCGCCCTGGTCTTTTTCCCGCCAGCAGGCCAGGGGCTGCTCGCTCTGATCGACGAACAGACACAGGGCGTCGGGATAGTCACTGTGCCAGCGAATGTCGACCCGTTGCTCGCACAGCACCTGATTTTCCGCCAGAGCGCAGATGCTCGGTTTCAGCTCCAGCGCGCTGTCCGCCGCGCTGGCGCCGGCCACACACCAGCCCGCCAGGATCCACAGGGATTGGCGCATGGGGTTATTTTGGGTACTGCCACACCTCAGTTGCCCGAGTTTAAAAATGGTATACGCCCCCGACGAAGATTTGCATCACCTTATTCTGGTCAGTCAGGGGGCTGTGGCGAACGGCTTCGCTCAGGTGCTCGTACTGAACGCTGGCCAGCCAACGCCATTGTTCGTTTACCGGTCGGTTCCAGCTCAGCCGCACAAAGGGTGCCGTGCCGCTACCGGGGCGGTAGGCGGGACGGGCACCACTCGATTCCCCCTGGGTGACGCCGTAATAGTATTCCATCACCTCGGCGCTTTTCCAGCTGAATCCGAGGCTGATGCCCAATTGGTTGGCGTCCCGGCGGGTTCCGGTGCTGACTGCAAACCGGAGCTCTTCGCCATTGTGCACACCACTGACATCGGACAGCGCCTGGAGCTGCCACTGGAACCGGCCGAAGTCACCGGAGGTTTCCACTCCGGCCAGGGCGGCGATATTCCGGTCCCGGAGCGGGGGCGGTGATACCTGCGTGGGTTCGGGGTTGGCCGGGGCCGGGCTTTCCTGCTCCCGCTGATCCTCCTGCGGGCCCTCGAACGCGTCCTCATCGGCGACCGCCGGGGGTTCGGTGGGCGCATCGGGCGCTGGGCTGAAGTTGGCGCCCAGGGTGTTCAATCCGCCCTGGAGAAAAAAGCGGCCCCAGTCGTCCTCAAAGAAGTACAGGCCATCACCGCTGGGGGTGATCAACAGGTTCACCATCCAGTCCCGCCGATCGACCAGGGTGTAGCCCAGGTCCAGGTTGTCAAAGAAGAATCGCTTGCCGTAATAGGTGACCTGGGGAATCAGCACCAGCGGCACATCATCGGCGCCGGCGATCGGGTTGGTGCGCAGTCCGGCGCCCAGCGCCAACTGGATGTCCCAGGTGCCGGTCGCGACACAGCGGGCGCTGCTGTGTTCGCAGTGCCCCGCGTCGTCGTCCGCCAGGCTGGGCGACGCCAGACTCGATGCCAGCAGCAGTGCCGCCAGAGGGCAGGCGCGGACCAGGATGTCAGTTAAGCGCGTCATCAGATCGATACTACTCTCATTTCGGGGGGTGAGTTTATCACCGAAGGTGCACGCGTGACCTTCGGGCGGAGCTGTCGAGTCTTCAGTGTGCCTGTTGTACCGGGAAAAAGCCGTCATGCCTTTGTGAGAGTGTGTAAAAACCTGTAAGCCGTGGCGCTCTTCGTCCCGCAGCCGCCGCAGAGTTACACAAAATTACACTCTTTCGCAGTTGCGCTACAGAAACCGGCCGCCCGTGGGGCTAGAGTGAAGGGATGATGCCATAAACCCCACGACTTTTTTGAGGATGGATTCGCATGAACATTCGTTCAATGACTTTGTGCGCTTTGGCGGCCAGCCCGATGCTGCTGGTGGCTTGCGGTGGTTCAAACGGCGATGGAGAGGGCCCGGGCCGATACGATACCGATTACCGTCAACTCCGCTGGGCGGATCCCGACCTGGAGCCGCTGACCAATGAGCATTCACCGGAAGCCGTGTCGCAGTTCGTGCGCAACGGGCTGCGCTTGCAGATGCGCGCCGGTGACTATAACTGGGCCGAAGAGGGCGGCGTGGCGATGCCCGATGTATCGGACAACGCCGCGGAGGGTGGCGACGATTATTCCCGCACCAACGTGCACGTCGAGGGCGTGGATGAGGCGGACCGGTTGAAGTATGACGGCCGTTACCTCTTTGTTGCCGAGTCGCCCCAGTCCAGCTATCACCGTTTTGCCGAGAGTGTGGCGCTGGATGAGGCGGCCGGTGATGACGGGTCAGTGCCGGAGCCGCCGCCGGTTCAGGCGCTGCGCATCTATGAAACGGACCCGGAACAGGCCAGAGCCACTTACATCATGCGCTATGAGCTCGAACGGGACGCCGACTCGCCCCTGGTGCTGTCCCAGCTTTATACCCTGGAAGACGGTGACGCCACCGAGGCGGTCGTGGCCCTCAGTGACAGCCGTTATTACTACGGCGGCTGGGGCTGGATGGGCATGCCGGAGATTGCGCTGCAGGAGGGCCATACCCGGGTCGAGCTGGTGGACGTCCAGTCGCCGGAGAACCCTTCGATCCGCTGGTCTCTGGAAGTGGAGGGGACGCTGCTCAACAGTCGGAAGATCGGCGATGTGCTGTACCTGGTGTCCCGCAGCAGCCCTTACATTGAGGGGCTGGAGCCCTATGCGGGTACCGATGAAGCGCGCCAGAACAACGAACGCTTGATCAGCTCCACCCCGATGTCTGATCTGCTGCCCGGCTATCGCGTGGATGAGGCGCCGGAGCAGCCGCTGGTGAGTGAAGGGGACTGCTATTTGCCGGAAACATTGAACCCCGATGAAGGTTTCGCCGACATAGTGACCGTGAGCGCCTTCAATCTACGGGAGCAACGTCTGGTGAGCGCTGTCTGTGTCAACGCGCATTTGAGCGGGCTGTACATGTCACTGGACAGCCTTTATCTGGGAACCCGTGCCGGACTATGGCGGGAGGAGAAAACCGGGCTGCACAAGTTTGCCATTGCCGGGGGCGATATCCGCTATCGGGGCACCGGGCTGGTACCGGGACAACTGAACTGGTCGGACCCCTCCTTCAGCATGAACGAGGCGCAGGGTTACCTGCGGGTGGTGACCACCGTGTGGGAGGACTGGAGCGACCCGGAGCACTTTCTGCATGTGCTGAAAGAAGCGTCTGATTCCGACAGTCGCACCCTGGACGTGGTGGCAAGGCTGCCCAATGACGCCCAGCCGGCGCCGATCGGCAAGCCGGGAGAGGATATCTACTCCGTCCGTTTCTTGGGAGACCGGGCCTATATCGTCACCTTTGAACGCATCGACCCGCTGTATGTGCTGGATGTCTCAGATAATGAAAACCCCTCGGTGCTCGGGGAACTGGAGATTCCGGGTGTGTCCAATTACCTGCACCCCGTGGGTGAGGGATACCTGGTGTCCGTGGGCCAGGAAGCCGATGAAAACGGCGGTTTCGGCGGGGTGAAAGTTGAACTGTTTGATGTGCGCGATGACCTGAACCCGGTCAGCGTCGAGGCCGTTGAGTTGGGTGGCTCCGGGAGTTGGAGCGAGGCGTTGACCGACCTGCGGGCGTTCAATTTCCTCCCGGTCGGCACGGATCAGTTACGCTTTACCGTTCCGGTGACCCGCCGCGACGGTTACCGCTGGCTGGATTCCGGACTGTTTTTGTTTGAGGTCAACGAGCTGACCGGTACCCAGGCCACGCTGGAGACTCGGGAACCCTTGATCGTGGAGTCGGCGACCGGCTCTGGTTATGAGTATCCCATGGGGGGCGGCAGTGACCGCAGCCGGATGCATGGCGATACCGTGTACTACCTGCACGGCAATGACATCTGGGCGCGTGACTGGGATGAGCCGGAGTCGCTCGAAGGGCCTTTCAGTTTCTGACACAGGGGAGTGATGCATGATGCACAAAGTGATGATTTCCATGAACATTGCGTCCAACGGCCAGGCTCGGGAGCCAGAGGCGCTGTTGGAGCTCCGGCGTCGCGTCCGGGACGTGAGTGCCAGCCCGGAAGAGGCGCTCCACACACACTGGCAGCTCTGGCAGATGAGCGGGTTCGATGCCTATCAATTCACGCTCAGCCGATGCGGCTCGGTAGGATGCAACGACATCCGGGTCAGAGTGGCGGCCGGCGCGGTTGTGTCGGCGCATGAGCTGGGCACCGGCAAGGCCTGTTCGACCGCCGAGGTGGGCACCGTGGATGACTATTTCCGCTGGATCGAAGCAGAGCTGTACCGCAAACCCCGGACACCTCAGGCGGTCTATCACCCGCTGTATGGCTACCCCCTGAGCTTTTCCCTGCAGGCGGCCCACGACAGCCGGCGGGCATTGGAGCGTCAACTGGCCTAGCGCAATCACCTCAGACAACCGGGGTCGGCGAGGGACCGGTTGAGCCGATGACCCGGGCGGAGGTTGTGCACCGGGCGAACATTTTATCCGCTAAACTGTCTTAGTACCGGTACACTGAAATGCAGATCCGGGCTTCCTCCGAGTCTGTCGGTGATTGCGAGAGGTGTCTCGATGCGCATACCTTGGGCCCCTGCGGCCTTTGTTCTGCTGCTCGGCGCCTGCAGCCACATGGAGCCCCTGCCTGAGTGGGTGCAGGCGCCTTCCTCCCGGGACCTTGAACAGGTCCTTTCCGGCGAGCTGTTGTTTGACGAGCCGCCCGCCGATAACGAATTGCCTCCCTATGACCTGATGACGCTCTCGCCCATGATGCGGGTGGTGGCGGAAGAAGTCGCGCTGCAATATCGCCACCCGGACCAGCGGGCGGAGGCGCTGCACCGGGCACTGCTGTCCTCCCCGATGGCCGGTGGGCTGGGCATGCGCTATACCGCGCTGAATACCACCACCGCAGCGCGTGCCTTTGAGCGGCGCGAGGTGAACTGCCTCAGCTTCACCCTGATGTATGTGGCCATGGCCCGGCACATCGGCCTGAACGCTGAGGTCAACGACGTGCAGGTACCGCCGGTGTGGGATTTTCGGGATGGCGAGTCTTTCCTCCTGTTCCGCCACGTGAATGCCAAGGTCATGCTGCCCCGCGGTGAGGAACTGGTGATCGACCTGGAAATGGAGCGTTACAGCCCGGTGTACGAGCAGAAAGTGATCGGTGACCGGGTGGTGGCCGCGCAGTTTTACAATAACCTGGGGATGGAGCGGGTGGCCGCCGGCGACCGACGCCAGGGCTTTCTGCACCTGCGCAGAGCATTGCAACTGGATGACCGGCAGAGCTACCTCTGGAACAACCTGGGAACCCTGTACAAACGCATGGGCGTGAATGGTGCCGCGGAAGTGGCCTACCGGCAAGGCCTGACACTGGCGCCGGGAGACCTATCCCTGATGAGCAATCTCGCCAGCCTGTACGAGGCCGAGGGTGAGACGGACAAAGCCGCGTATTTCCTGGAACGGGTGCGCAAGCATCGCAACAGTAACCCCTATTATCTGTATTCATTGGCTCGCGAGCAGCTTGCCAATGGCGATCTTGCCCAGGCCGAGCGATACCTGGAACAGGCGATTGCGCGCCAGGCCGAGGAGCCGAGGTTCTACGCCCTGGCAGCGGAGATCTATGACCAGCGGGCCTTGCCTGAAAAAGCGGAATTGATGCGTCGCAAGGCGGAAAGCCGGAGGGAGGAGGTCTATCTGTAAGCCGGAATACCGTGGTTCAATAAGGTGACATAAAAAAGGGGACTGGCGCGAAGCGCACAGTCCCCGAAGCGATAGACACTGGCTAAGGTCTATGCAGGAGGTTACCTGTCAGAACTGATAGCCGATGGAGAACTTCACGTTGCGCGGCAGAATGTACCGGCCGTTGGCCGATACCCCAGCGGCCCGCGGGTCGCCCTCGGTCAGCGCTTCTTCATCGGTAAGGTTATCCACCGCCAGTTGGAACTCCAGATTCTCGACATTCACAATCACACCGAGATCGAACTTCTCGTAGCTGGGCAGCTTATTGATGTTGCCGTTGTCGCTGTAGCGGTCGCCGATGATGCTGGCGGTACCGTAGACCACGGCATCCACACCGTTGGCGAAGGACAGGTTGTAGCTCGGTGACAGGCGGATCTGGGAGTCCGGCTGGCGCTGGACGCTGTTGCCGGCATCGTCACCGCTCTTGATCTCGGTGTCCTGCAGGGTGGCGTTCAGGGTCAGTTCGAACTCACCGAAGTAGAGGTTACCGTCCAGTTCCACACCCATGGCTTCGGTTTCCAGGCGATCGAAATCATTCAGCGCGACGTTGCCGAACGGTTGCCCTTTGGTTTCGTTCATGAAGCCGGTGGCGTACAGAGAGTAATTGGCCTGGGACAGCTTGTAGCCCAGTTCGTACTGCTGGACATCAATGATCAGATCCGAGCCATTCTGGAAGTCACCGCGGAAGTCACGATAGGCGTCGAAGTCCGGGAATTTCACCCCGTCGTTGATGCGCACAAATACGCCCGAATCTTCGGTCAGTGCCCAGTTGGCGGCGGCGGTGTAGGTCACCTTGTCTTCTTCGGTGTCCAGGGTCAGATCCGCAATACCGTCTCGGGCGCCATCGTCTACCGAGTAGGTGGTTTCGCGGGTCACCACGCGCACACCGGCATCCAGGGTCAGGTCGCCGAGGTAGGTTTCCCCCGCCATGTAGAAGGCGTTTTCGCGGGCATCACCGATGGCGTCCACATCGTATTTGAACCCGCAGGTCGTCTGATCAAAGTCTTGGCAGGCGTCGTCCACGCTGTCCGGGCTGATCATCTGACCATTCTGGCCCAACTCATAGTATTTGGAGTTACCGATGGACCAGATTTCGTCGACTTCCCAGGTGGAGGCGTAGTAGCCCACGGTCAACTTGTAGTCGTCCCACTGCTTGGCAAGACTCAGGTCGTTGCTGAACGCTTCGATGTCTTTTTCCACCACCCAGGGACCGAACCGCTGGACCAGGGTGTTGGCGGCCACTTCGTCACCCGTGATGGTGGTGCCGGCCAGTCCGCCATTGAGGCTGCCCATGGTTACCGCCGCACCGTCCGGCACGAAACCGTAGGTATCGGCATCACCCTTGGTGAGCCCGAAGCGGTCGGTGAAGGTCCAGCCGTTGGCCAGGTCCAGCTCGATCGAGCCGCCGGTCACGCTGCCGTCCCAGCCGCGCCCCTTACCCATGTCGCGCATTTCGAAGGTGGTTTCAGTGCCACCCATGCCATCGCTGCCACTGTAGGGCACCAGTACATTGCGGTTGGCGGGGCCGACCTGAGTGTAGCTGGCGTCAATCCCGGTGGGGTTGCCGTCGCTGTCCTGTAGCGCCACCGGCAGGTACCAGGTGCCGTGATCATCGGTCGCGCGGTGGAACAGGTTGATCTTGCCGTTATCGAGTCGCTTGGTGAGGTTGATGGTGAATTGGTTGCCTTCCTCGGCATCGAACCCGGCTTCACGGATACCTTCGGAGGAGCTCACATAGCCGCCGATCATGTAGTAGAGGTCGTCGCTCAGCTCGCCGCTGACCATGCCGTCCACCCGCTGCAGGCCGAAATCGGAGGTGGAGTACTTAAGCACGCCTTCGGTATCCGGGCCGCCCTCTTTCAGAATGAAGTTGGTGGTCAGACCGACCTGACCGTTGGAGTAAACCGGGTTGGGACCGCCGCGCAGGCCTTCCATGCGCTCGATGGTTTCATCCACGCGGAAGATCGTGGAGTTTTCCAGAAAGGAGAGGGTGGGCGGTGGGTAAACGGCCAGGCCGTTGACGGCAACGGTGACAAAGTCGGCATCACCGCCACTCGGGAAACCGCGAACGAAAATGTTTGCCCCGGATACACCGCCGGAGCTCTCAACCCAGACGCCGGGGACCGTTTTCAGCAGGTCGGCGGTACTGGAAGGGGCTTTGCGCTTGATGTCTTCGGCACTGACGGTGGAAATGGCAAAGCTGGCGTCCAGCTTGCGCATGGCGGCACCCCCGGGCGTACCGGTGACCACCACTTCTTCAATGGGGCCCATGGCGGGTTGCTGCTCGGCTTCCTGGGCCTGGGCCGGAACGGCCAGCGCCAGCGCGGCCATTGAGCCAAGCCACAGTACCGGGCGGCGTGAGTGCTTCAGGGCGTTGAGTGTTCGGGCCAGAGGCTTCTGGGTCATCATGGCATTTCTCCTCCCCGCGATGCGGGTCATTATTGTTGGACGTATTGTTGGTCGTTGCTGAGCGCAGCTGGGCCGGTCGCTGTTGGACGGTCCGATATTTTTTGTCTCTCTCGGTGTTGCCTGTGTTGTTCTCTCCATGGGGGCACCTCTTTTGGAAGCGCCCGGCTCGGGGCGCCTGAGGGGTATTCCACCGCGCTCGATTTTTAGCTTAGTTCAGCTAACTCCGTATTGCAATCGATTGCAAATTATTTTTACAAACGATTTCATAATAACTGAGTGATCCCTATATAACGTCTGATTCTGATACCGGTTACGGTTTTTGGCGCCAATTCGGGGCCGGGTTTCGGGCTCCGCCGCTCAGCGGCGGGCCTCAAAGCACGAATCCGGACGGAAGTCAGCCAGGCTCGGGACGCACTGGTCGGCTTCCGCCAGTACCCTGTCATCGCCAATGCCAACGGCGTACATGCCGGCCCGCTTGATGGCGGTAACGCCCGCCGCGGCATCTTCAATGCCCACACACAGGGCCGGTTCAACACCCAATCCCCGAGCCGCCAGGGTAAAAATCTCCGGGTCGGGTTTGGGGTGTTTCACCCGTGCGGCATCGGCAATGTAATCAAAGCGGTGGGCGATGCCGAGTCCGTCAATCACCGCCCGGGCGTTCTTACTGGCGGAGGCCAGCGCCATTGGAATGTTCCACTCGGCCAATTGATCCAGGAGCTGCGCCGCCCCCGGTAACAGGTCCGCCGGGGTCAATTGAGTGACCAGTTGTTGGTAGCGCTGGTTTTTGCGGTCCGCCAGGGCGAGCTTTTCGTCCTCCCGATATGGGCGGGAAGCGCCCTCCAGAACAATCTCGAGCGATGCCATCCGATCCACGCCCTTGAGTCGCTCATCGGCGTCGGCCGGCAAGCGAAACCCCTCTTCTTCGGCCAGTTGCTGCCAGGCGGCCAAATGAAGGCGGGCGGTATCGGCAATCACACCATCCAAGTCAAATATAGCAGCTCGGTAAGCGGTCATTGGGTGGGACTCCTCAGTGGGGCGGCGACAGGCGCCTGGTCTTGCCCCAGGGCAATGGTGTGCTCGCCATGTTGAAGGGTGATGGGGGCGCCTTCGAGCAGTTGATAGTGCGCCTGGGAGGCATCGACGCTGACCTCAATCAGCCGGCCCTGAGCCCGCACCTTGAATCGGTAGTGGCTCAGGCCCTTGGGTAAGGTGGGGTTGAACATCAACTGATGATGTTGCAATCGCATGCCACCGAAACCCTGCACGAGGCACAACCAGGTACCCCCCATGCAGGCGGTATGAATGCCGTGCTGGGTGTTGCGGTGGTGATTGTCCAGATCCATCCGCGCCACCTGTTCGAAGTAGTGGCGGGCCTTGTCCGGGTAGCCCACCTCATTGGCCAGAATGCTGTGCATGCAGGCGGACAGGGTGGAGTCGTGGGTGGTGATGGGTTCGTAAAAGTCGAAATCCCGTTTTTTCTGCTCCCGGCTGAATTGGTCGCTGAGCAGGAACAGCGCGAGCACCGTGTCCGCCTGTTTGCAGACCTGGTGACGGTAGATGGTCAGCGGGTGGTAGTGCAGCAGCAGCGGGTAGTGGTCCGCGGGCGTGTGCTCAAAGTCCCAGCGGGGTTTGTCGAGGAAACTGTCGTCCTGCAGGTGGATGCCCTGGCTTTCGTCATAGGGCAGATACATGCGCTCCGCCGCCTGCGCCCAGTCGGCCACCTCCCGCTCGTCCAGTGCCATGGCCCGGTACAGCTCCTTGGCTTTTGCGGGCGCCTGGTCTTTCAGCCACTGGTACAGCTCGACCGCATAGCGCAGATGGGCCTGCGCCATGGCGTTGGTGAAAAAGTTGTTGTTCACCAGGGCGGTGTATTCGTCCGGCCCAGTGACTTCGTTGATGCAGAACTGATCGCCCCGATGGGCGTTGTAGTGCCCGATGGCGGGCCACAGTCGGGCGCTCTCCAGCACCACTTCGGCGCCGGCCTCAATCAGAAAGTCATCGTCCCCGGTGGCTTCGTGGTACTGCTTGACCGCATAGGCGACATCGGCGTTGATATGAAACTGGGCCGTGCCCGCCGGATAATAGGCGGAGCACTCTTCCCCGCCAATGGTGCGCCAGGGGAACAACGCGCCTTTGGGAATGGCCAGCTCCCGCGCCCGGGCGCGGGCGGCATCCAGAATGCTGTGTCGATAGAGCAACAGGTTGCGCGCCAGCTGCGGCTGGGTATAAAGAAAAAAGGGCAGGATATAGATTTCACTGTCCCAGAAGTAATGGCCGTCGTAGCCGTGGCCGGTGAGCCCCTTGGCGGCGATATTGGTGCCGGGGTCCCGCCCCAGAGACTGGAACAGGTGGAACAGATTGAAGCGAAGCCCTTGTTGCAAAGCGGGATCTCCGCCCACCTCGATATCCGAGCTCGCCCAGAAGGCATCCATGGCGGCGCGCTGATCCCGTGCATAGTCGTCAAACGACCGCTGCTCGCACCGGGCCAGCAGGTCATTGAGGTCTGGCGCCTCGTCGCCGCCATGGCCGTAAACGACGTACTTGGTGAGCACCAGGGGCGCCTCGGGGGTCAACGTCACCTGGTATCGACAGGTGGCCCGGAAGTCGTCGGTGTCGTGTGCCGGCGCGCTAACGGTCGCTCCTTCCAGGCGGTGGCCGGCGGCGCTGCTCAGCGTAAAACCGCTGCTTTTCAGATGGTGGCTCAGGGTCAGCCGTCCGTCCTGTGCGGTCTGGATGCGGGGCTCCAGGTCTTCAATATTGACCCCCGCGCCGACCCTGGGGTCATCGCTGTCCGCGGAGGCGGCGGGGGTGGCGTCCAGGCTCGAGGTCACGCCCAGTTCGCCGGTGCCGGACTCCAGTGACAGCCGATACTCCATGATGACCAACTGCCGCTCGGTCAGGGACACCAGGCGGCGGCTGGCCAACCGGAGTATCTGGCCACTCGGGGCGCGCCAGCGCCACTGACGACTGACCAGACCGTTATCCAGCTCCAGCTCGCGCTGGTGCTCAATAAGTTCACCCTCACTGAAATCGACGGCAACGCCATCCAGTGTCAGGCCCAGCTCATGGGGAAGGGCGGCGGAGGCAATTCGCTGGTTGTTTTTGGCGTAGCCATAGGCCTGCTCGCCGTAGGTGATGGGCTCTGAGTAGTACACGCCGTTCAGGTAGCACCCGGATTCGGCGGCGCCGGCGGCGAATCCTTCATCGAAGGTGCCGCGCAGGCCAACATACCCGTTGCCCAACGCAAACAGAGTGGCGTTTAGTCCGTAGTCATCGGCGTGAAAGCCGGTCTCGGTGATGCGCCAGGGGTTGAGGCCGTAGCGATCCGATGCGCGAGAGCTGTGTTGCATGGCTGTCGTTACCCGTTATCGATAGAGTGAACCAAAGTGGTCTGTCGGGCCGCGGTGAAGCCGGCGGCGATCCGGACGGGACCTTTTAGAGGAAGTTTAGCATCCTTGCAATCGATTGCAATTGGTTATTTTGCTGCTATTATTGGATGAACAACGCAACAGGTGCCATCGCCGGTGCCGGGTGTGTTGTCTATCGGGGGCCGAACCCCAGGGGTTTCGGTTCAGGTCCACGCAGGCGTCTTGCGGGGCGCGTTCGAAGGTTCATAACAATGAATAAACGCCTGATTATTCTGGTACTGATGCTCAACTACTTTCTGTTCGGTCTGTTGCTGAACAGTGTCGGAGTGGTGATCCTGCAATCCATCAACAGCTTCGGCGTCACCAAGGAGAGCGCGGCGCTGCTGGAAGGGTTCAAGGATATTCCCATTGCAGTGGTGTCCTTTCTGGTCGCGTCCTTTCTGCCACGGCTGGGATACCGGCGTGCGATGATGATCGGCCTGGGGGTGGTATTGCTGGCCTGTCTGTCGATGCCGATTCTGAGCAGTTTCTGGGCCACCAAAATGTTGTTTCTGGCGATCGGCTCGTCGTTTGCGCTGATCAAGGTGTCGGTCTATGCCAGTATCGGGATCCTGGCGCCGGAAAAGCAGGCCCATGCGAGCCTGATGAACGCCATCGAGGGGGTGTTCATGCTGGGGGTGTTGTCCGGCTATTGGGTGTTCAGCTTTTTCATTGACTCGGATCGTCCCGAGAGCATGAACTGGCTCAACACCTATTGGTGGCTGGCGGGCATCTGTGGGTTCAACCTGGTGGTAATGGCTTTCATCCGCTTTGGTGAAGACAAGGTGCAGTCGGCCGCGGCCAACTTTGGTCAGGACTTTCTGGCAATGCTGAAGCTGACCGCCCGCCCCTTGGTGTACATTTTTGTGGCATCGGTCTTTCTGTACGTCCTGATCGAGCAGGGCATTGGCACCTGGTTGCCGACGTTCAACAATCAGGTGCTCAACCTGCCCAGCGCCATCAGCGTGCAGGTGACCAGCATTTTTGCGCTGTGCCTGGCCATCGGGCGGTTGGGGGCGGGCGTGCTGCTGCGCGGTATCAACTGGTATGTGTTGCTCAGCGTCTGCGTGGTCGCCATGGGCCTGTTGGTGATTCTGACCTTGCCGCTGTCCTACAACGTGACGGTGGAACCGGATGTGGGCTGGCTCAACCTCCCGTTGGCCGCGTATATTTTTCCGCTGATCGGTCTGTTCATGGCGCCGATCTATCCGGCGCTGAGCTCGGTGGTGTTGAGCTCCCTGCCGCTGCATCAGCAATCGTCCATGGCCGGCTTGATCATCATTTTTTCGGCCCTGGGTGGAACGACCGGGTCGATGTTGACGGGCATTGTGTTTGGTCAGTTTACCGGACAGGTCGCGTTTTATATGGCGCTGGTACCCATGGCCCTGATTCTGATTCTGCTCCGGGGCTTGAAGCGTGAAACCGACCGGGCCGACGCGCTGGAAGGG
>NZ_DGMV01000060.1:0-14038 GCF_002388575.1 Marinimicrobium sp. UBA4509 | reverse complement strand
CCCGACGCGCTGGAAGGGTAATCGCGGCTATACAAGTATCTGACCGGTACTTTAAGATGGTCCGGATGACAATCGTGCGGGGTGGGCCTGTCAGCCCACCTGTCGCTTGACCGGAAAATGACCATGTCCCGACGAAAACCTCAGGAACCTGTATCCATCGCAGACATCGCCCGCCGAGCGGGGGTGTCGGAGTCAACGGTATCCCGTGCCCTGAACAATAACCCTGCGGTGAATATCAAAACCCGCGAAAAGGTTCAGGCGCTCGCCCGGGAAATGAATTACAAGGTCAATACCGGCGCCCGGAATCTGCGCCTGCAGCGCAGCCATACCATTGCTCTGGTGATCAATGCCGAGAGCGTGGACGGACAGACATTCTCTGACCCGTTCATGATGGATATGATCGGTGCTATTGCGGATGAACTGAACGAGCATCAATACAGCCTGCTGTTCTCGAGCAATGCGGTATCACCGGAGGACTGGCATGCGCACTTGCTGGGCTCTCGTCGCGCCGACGGCATCATTGTGATCGGTCAGGGGCGTGATGATGCGCCGCTGCGCCAGTTGCAGAAGGAAGGGGATGCGATTGTCGTCTGGGGCGCGCGCGAACCCGAGGCGAACTACTGCATTGTCGGCAGTGATAACTACATGGGGGGGCAGTTGGCCAGTCGTCACCTGATAGGGCGCGGTTGCCGGCGGATGTTGTTTCTCGGAGATGTGGCGCATCCGGAAATCCAGGGGCGTTTTCAGGGGTACTTTGATGCGCTGACCGAGGCCGGACTGTCGTCCCAGGAGCACCATGTCCAGGCGGCGTTTTCCATTGAGTCCGGGTATCAGCATGTGGTTGAGTTGTTGGAGGAAGGGCTCGATTTCGATGGGATTTTTGCCGCCAGCGATAATATCGCGATGGGCGCGATCAAGGCGCTGCAGGAGAAAGGTATCCGGGTGCCCGATGACGTTGCGGTAGTGGGGTTTGATGATATCCCCATTGCCCCCTATTTCAATCCGCCTCTGACGACCGTGCGCCAGGATATTCATCGGGGCGGGAAGCTGCTGGTCCAGAAGGTGATGGCGTTGGTGAAGGGGCAGCCGGTGACGTCCGAAGTCTTGAAGACCGACCTGGTGGTGCGCGCGTCGTCCTGACCGCTGAGGCTTACCCATTGGGTATTACATCCCTGCAAGTGTTCCCACCAAAAAAAACGGCGCCGATAAGGCGCCGTTTTTTCGTGCGTTGAGTGAGCGACTTACTTCAGCTCAACACGACGGTTCTGTTCCCAGGCGCTTTCATTGCTACCCTGAACGGCGGGACGCTCTTCACCGTAGCTGACGGTTTCGATGCGGCTGGCCGGTACGCCCTGAAGTACCAGGAAGTCACGAACGGCTTTGGCGCGACGCTCACCCAGGCCCATGTTGTACTCGCGTGAACCACGCTCATCCGCATGACCTTCCAGACGAACACGGTCGCCACTTTCTTTCAGGCGCTCGGCGTGAGCTACCAGAGTGGCACGCGCGTCGGGCTTCAGAGTGGACTTGTCGAAGTCAAAGTAAAAGGTGGTGTCCAGCTCGGGCTCGGGTTCCGGTTGGGGCTCCGGCTCGGGCTCCGGTTCGGTGACGGTGGGTTCTTCAACAGGCTCTTCCTGGGTGGAAGTGGAGCTACAGCCCACGAGCAGACCTGTGGTGGCGATCAGAATCAGAAAGCTTTTCAAAAGATTGTTCATCGTTCTCTCCCAATTTGGTGAACAGAGTTACATTCCGTAAAAACAGTGTCGGTGAAACGAATAGAGTCCGTGACAACACGTTCGTTCCCTACATCGATTCCTGAAACAGCGAGCAGGCCAATCGCGCTAAGCCCAGTGCCACAAGGATTGAGGAACCTGCGTCAAGATTAAGCGCTCCACGCGCCTTAGGCAAGTCCTGGCACCAAAAATTGTGGCATGGTTAACTCTTCAAAGCCTCTGGCGGAGTTTTTTCACCCTACAGGCGGGCAAAAACCCGGCGAGCGGCGCTGAGCGTCTGCTCAATATCATCCTCGGAGTGGGCCGCCGACATGAAGCCTGCCTCGTAGGAGGCGGGGGCCAGGTAGACGCCCTCTTCGAGCATGCCGTGATAGAAACGGTTGAACCGCTCGGTGTCGCAACTCATCACCTGATCGTAGCGGGTCACCTCCGGCGCATCGGTGAAGAAGAAGCCGAACATGCTGCCCCGATGGTTGGTTGTGAAGGGTATGCCAGCCTCGTCTGCGACCGCCTGCATGCCGCGGGTCAACTGCTCGGTGCGTTCGGTGATTTGCGCATAAAGTCCCTCCTGCTCAAGGGCTCGCAAGGTGGCGACGCCCGCGGCGGTAGCCAAAGGATTGCCCGACAGGGTGCCGGCCTGATAGACCGGTCCGGTCGGCGCTACCATTTCCATGATGTCTCGCCGACCGCCGAAGGCTCCGACGGGCAGGCCGCCGCCAATCACTTTGCCCAGGGTGATGAGATCGGCCTTGACGTCAAACAGCCCCTGAGCGCCCTTAGGCCCCACTCTGAAACCGGTCATGACCTCGTCGAAGATCAGCACCGCGCCGGACTCATCGCAAACCTCGCGCAGGGTTTCCAGAAAGCCCGGTACCGGGGGAATGCAGTTCATGTTGCCGGCCACGGGCTCGACAATGATGCAGGCGATTTCGCCACCGAGCTCGCGGAATACCTCGCGGACCTGCTCCGGATCGTTGTAGGTCAGGGTCATGGTGTGTTCGGCCAGCGCGCTCGGGACGCCCGGGGAGCTCGGGACGCCGAAGGTGAGGGCGCCGGAGCCGGCCTTGATCAGCAGTGAGTCGGAGTGGCCGTGGTAGCAGCCCTCGAACTTGACGATCTTGTCCCGACCAGTGAAGGCACGGGCCAGTCGAATGGCGCTCATGGTCGCTTCGGTACCGGAGTTGACCAGGCGCACCATGTCCATATTGGGAACGCGCTCACACAGCAGGTCGGCGAGCTCTGTTTCCCGGGCGGTCGGCGCGCCGAAACTCAGCCCGTGGCGGGCCGCTTCGATGACGGCATCGGTAACTGGGGGGTAGCTGTGGCCCAGAATCATCGGTCCCCAGGACTGCACATAATCAATGTAGCGCTGGCTGTCCGCGTCCCAGAAGTAGGCCCCCTCGGCCCGCTCGACGAACCGGGGCGTGCCTCCGACGGCCTTGAAGGCGCGCACCGGAGAGTTGACCCCTCCGGGAATGTGTTTCTGGGCCAGTCTGAACAGCTCTTCGGATCGACTCATAATGCGGTTTCCTCTCTACAGCAGGGTAGGGTTAGATAGTTGCGCGCCCGGCGTTCTATATCCGGTGCGCTGAACAGGTCGTGGCTGACCGCCAGCCAGTCGGCGCCCGCTGCCAGCAGTGCGGCGCCGTTTTCCAGAGTGATGCCTCCAATGGCCACAATAGGCAGGCCAACCGCCGCGCGCGCCCGTGTCAGTAAGTCGGCGGGCGCGGGCGGGGCATCGGGTTTGGTTCGGGACGGGAAAAATCGCCCGAACGCCACGTAGCTGGCGCCGGCCCGCTTGGCGTGCTGCGCCAATGCGATGGAGTCGTGGCAGGTAACGCCGATGATCGCCCGGGAGCCTAAACGTTGTCGGGCTCGCATGGGATCACCGTCGGTTTGACCGAGGTGCACTCCGTCCGCCTGTACCCTCAGGGCCAGCTCGGGGTCATCATTGATGATCAAGCGAGCGCCGTGGTTCAGACACAGGGTGCGCAGTGCGGTGGCCTCCCGGAGGCGCCGGGCCTGATCGCCGGATTTATCCCGATATTGCAGCCATCGAGCCCCGCCGCGCAACGCCGCTTCGGCGGCCGGGATCAGTCGCTCCGCCAGGGCGGCGGTATCGGCAATGGCGTACAGGGGGTGCAAGGGCATAGCGGCTCCACAGCGTGAGCGGAGCAGTTTACCGGCAAATGGCGTCGGTGCAAAATGGCGACGTGCCAGGGCGAGCGCCGGTGCTCAACAGCCGCCGCCGGGCCCCCGATTGCCGCTCTGATTGCGGTCGGCCCAGAACAGTCGATTGGGAATACTGTGTCCCATCCCGAGGCGCCGGCTGGCGGCGAGCGCGTGCCAGGTGAAATTCTGGCCCTGCTCCACCGCATCCAGCAGCCGCAGGCCGTGGGCGAGATAAGCGCTGATACTGGCCGAGAGCGTGGCGCCACCACCATGGCTCAAAACGTTCAGACGCTCCCAGCGGTATTCCCGCACGAGTCCCTTTTTGTTGTACAGCCGGTTTTCGTGGTGGGTCTGGGTCCGGCGGGAGCCGGTAATCAGGGTGTACTCCCCGCCATACTCCAGGATTTCCTGCGCGCAGGCGTCCAGGGTGTCACCCTGCTGGGCGAGTTCGTAGGCTTCCACCAGATCCGGGGTGGCCAGAGTGCTCAAGGGCAGCAACAGGCTTTTGGTGGCGTCCCGGAGCGCTTCGGCCTCGGCCGCGGGGCCGTCGCCCAATTGGGTGACGGGTTCCAGTACCACGGGCAGATGAGGGTAGTCCTGCAGAATGGTGTGAATGGCCTCAACATGGCTGACCTGGCCGAGGAAGCCCAGTTTGACCGCCTTGACCGGCAGGTCCTCCAGAACCGCTCTGACCTGCTCAATCAGAAAGCTGGAGGGAATGCTCCGGATGTCCTTCACATCCCGGGTGTCCCGCGCACAGAGGGCGGTTATGACGGACGTGCAGTGGCAGCCGAGGCTGGCGCAGGTTTCGATGTCTGCCTGGATGCCGGTGCAGCCGGAGGGGTCGTGGCTGGCCAGTGCCAGCACGATCGGCACCTGCTCATCTATCGGCGTCATACGGGTCCTCCTGGTACAGGCCCCCGCCCGACATTCAGTGCAATGGCTTGACCACAGCGAGGATCACAATGCCGATCAGCAGGAGCACGGGAAACTCATTGAACCAGCGAAAGAACACATGGCCACGCTGGCAGCGGTCATCCCGGAACTGCTTGATGAACTGACCGCAGATAAAATGATAGACCATCAGAACCGCAACGAGTGTCATTTTTATCCAATACCAGAGGCTGTGGGCATAATAATCCCAGTTGCCGCTGCTGAGCCACAGCCCTAAGGCCACGGTCGCAATCAGGCTGGGCGTGCCAATGCCCCGATACAGCTTGCGCTCCATGATCTTGAAGCGATCGCGACTGATCTGGTCGGTGCTCATGGCGTGGTAGACAAACAGTCGCGGCAGATAGAACAGCGCCGCAAACCAGCAGATGATGGCGATCAGGTGAAAAGCTTTGACCCAGAGCATAGTGCGTTCCGTTGTCGGTGGGTGATCGGTAGCTCAATGTCCGGCTTTTACAGCCGGTAATAAGACTCCAGTTGCTCCCGGGAGACCAGCCCGGTGATGCCGCCGCCGGGGGCCGGGATGTACAGGGCATCCACCTGGGACTGGTTGAGAGCCTGCCAGGCCTCATACAGGTTGGCCAGGGGCGAGATGGCGATCATCTCCACCCGTCTGCCTGGAATGGCCAGAAGGTCCAGATATTCGCCTGCCTCGGGTTCGTCCGCCGCGGGCGCCGTGTCCGGGTCGGCTTCCAGTGTTTCCAGGTGCTGAGCCAGCGAGGCCGGCTCGAGCAGCAGGTTCTTGTCCTGAAGAACGATCCACTCGGGCTTTAACTTCAGCAACTCACGCGCCTCGCGTTGAGTGATCTCTCTCGAGGCCAGGCTGAAGCGGCGGTGCATCAGGCTGCGCACGCCGGTGCGGCTCAGCAGTTGCTGCATCAGCTTGGGACGATTGCTTTTGCCCTCCTGCTCCAGCAGCGTGGCAAAGAGCCCGTCGCAGCGAAACAGCCAGCGGGTGGACAGACTGGCCACCACAACCACCAGCATTCCGGGAAACAGGATGCCGGGATTGTACGTCAGTTCCAGGATGGCAATGATCGCGGCCAGGGGCGCGTTGATGACCGCCGCCATCATGGCGCTCATCCCTACAATGGCGTAAACCCCGGGCTCGCTGACCGTAACCGGGAGCATGGCGGCAAAATACCCGGCGGCGCCGCCGAGACAGGCGCCCATGACCAGCGAGGGGCCAATGACCCCGCCGGGTACCCCCAAGCCGAGCACCAGAGCGGTGATCACCAGCTTGGCAACCAGGACCAACGCGAGGGAGGGGCCGATCAGCTCCCCGGTGAGTGCGCCGTCAATGGTGTCGTAGCCCATGCCCATCACCTCGGGAATCCACAGGCCTCCCAGGCCGGCAACCAGCCCGGCGAGTGGAATCCGAAGCCACAGGGGCCAGCGGCCGGTGTGGCGGGCGCAGCCACTGTGCAGCTTGATGTAGGTGGCGGCGGCCAGGGCGATAATGACCCCCATGGCCGCCATGATGGGCAGTTCACTGAGGTGGCCGGTCAACTGCTGGCCATCCATGAAGACGATATCGGGTCCGAAAGCCAGTTGGGTCAATGTGGTCCCGGCAACAGCTGCCAGAATGACCGGGATAAAGCCGGCAATGGTGTACTCCATGAGAACCACTTCCATGGCGAATATGACCCCCGCCATCGGAGTATTGAACGAAGCGGCAATGGCGGCGGCCACGCCGCAGGCCACCAGGGGGCGCAGGCTGTTGTTGGGCAGGTGCAGCCACTGGCCCAGCTTGCTGGCGCTGGCCGCGCCCAGGTGCACCGCCGGGCCCTCCCGCCCGGCGGAGTGACCGCTCAGCAGGGCCAGGGCGCCGCCGATGAACTGAACCCCGGCGTTGCGAAACGACAGATACCCCTGATGGTTGTGCAGCCGGTCAAGCACATGCCCCACGCCGGTGGCTCGGGAGGGGGCCCTGACGGCATAGAGCAGGGCCAGAAGTCCAAGGGCGCCCGCCAGGGGAAGCAGAAAGCGGAACAGGGCGGGAAGGCCCTCGAAATTTTCGCCGTGGCCGGGTAGCTGGTGCCCAAGGCTACCTTCCACCAGCAGACGAAATCCGATGATTACCGAGCCGGCGAGGATGCCGCTGGCCAGCCCCAGCAAGGTCAACTGGGGCAGCGCGTCGACATGAGCCAGGCGGTTGCGCCAGCGCTCGGCCGCCTGCCGGTGGCGTTGGCGAAGGCGCTCAATGGGCGGTGGCTCGGTGGGCATCAGACTCCTCAGGTGTCGGGCGACTTTCGATTTGGCGTTAAGGTCCGTATTATAGGCCGTTTAAACCCCGGGGAGCCAAGCGGTATCCTGAATGGGCGTATGGGCAGAAGAGAGGTTGACGAGTGATTAACGTAGGTATTGTAGGCGGAACCGGCTATACCGGAGTGGAGCTACTGCGCTTGCTGGTCAAGCACCCTGAAGTGACGGTGGCGGTGATCACCTCCCGTGCCGAGGCCGGGATTGCGGTGGCCGATCTCTATCCGAATCTGCGCGGGCATACGGATCTGCGTTTTTCCGAGCCGGACGTCAAGCGTCTGGGCGAGTGCGACGTGGTCTTTTTCGCCACGCCGCACGGGGTGGCCCAGAACCTGATGCCCGCACTGCTGGAAATCAATACCCGAGTGGTGGACCTGTCGGCGGACTTCCGTCTGCGGGATACCGAGCGCTGGGGCCAGTGGTACGGTCAGGCTCACGGCTGCCCGGAATTGGTGGCCGAGGCCGTGTACGGCCTGCCAGAGGTGAATCGTGAGGCCATCCGTCAGGCTCGGCTGGTGGCCTGCCCGGGCTGCTATCCCACCGCGGCCCAACTGGGTTTTCTGCCCCTCCTGGAACAGGGGCTGGTGGCCACCGACAACTTGATCGTCAGTGCTGCCAGCGGCGCTACCGGTGCGGGTCGTCAGGCCAAGGTGGATACGCTCTTGACCGAGGTCAGTGACAGCTTCAAGGCCTACGCCGCCGGAGGTCATCGCCATCTGCCGGAGATCGAGCAGGGGCTTCACGATATCCAGGGCGGCCGTGGCGAACCGGCTCGCGTGACCTTCGTGCCGCACCTGCTGCCGATGATCCGGGGCATTCACGCCACGCTGTACAGCCGCGCCCTGGCACCGGATCAGCTGCCGGATCTGCAGGCGCTGTACGAGCAGCGCTTTGCCAATGAGCCCTTTGTCGATGTGATGCCCGCCGGTGAGCACCCACAAACCCGTTCGGTGAAAGGCTCCAATGTATGCCGTATTTCCGTTTTTCGCCCCCAGGATCGTGATACCCTCGTCGTCCTTTCGGTGATCGATAACCTGACCAAGGGGGCATCCGGGCAGGCGGTCCAGAACATGAATATTATGTTTGGCTTTGAGGAAACACTGGGGCTGGATCTGGTAGCGCTGCTGCCCTGATCGCCCGTTATTCCAACGAGTTTTCTCCAGAGTGGATTGACGTTCTATGGCGCAAGTAAAAGGCAGCAAGCAGTATCGCATGGTCGTGGTTCCCTACCGGCCGGTGAGGCGGGTGCTACTGGCGCTGGTGCTGTTATTGCTCGTGGGCCTGGCGGTGGCCGGGAGCTTTTATGGTGGCCATCATCTGGGGGTAACCCAGCAGGCTGATGCGGTCGCCGAGCGCAACAAGTTGCGCAAGGAAGTTGCCAGCCTGACCGGTGAGGCCGAACAGTTGCGCCAACAGGTGGCCAATCTGCGCCTGGGGTCAGAGGTGGATCAGCAGGCCAGCGAAGAGATGCGCAACCAGGTCATCGCACTCAAGGAAGAAATAACGGCGCTGGAGGAGGACATCACCTTCTATCGTGGGCTGATGTCGCCCAGTGCCAACAACAGCGGGCTGACCATCGGGTCGCTCAACGTGCTGGCGACGGGTATGCCACGGCAGTTCGAGTACAAGCTGGTGGTACAGCAGTTGGCGACAGACCACCAGGTGCTCAGCGGGTATCTGAATTTCAATATTGTCGGGCGGCGTAACGAGACCGTGGAGACCCTGTCACTCCACCTGCTCTCTGATCAGGTGGAGTCGGAAGACATTCGCCTGCGCTTCCGGTATTTCCAGAATATTGAAGGCCGACTGACGCTTCCGGAGGGGTTCGAGCCGGAACGCATCGAGTTGGTCGCACGATCGACCGGGCGTAACCCGGAAACCGTTGAAAAGAAATTCGGCTGGTTGGTGCAGGAGCTTTAACTTAATAGGTCGTTTATGTGGGGTAAAAAAGGCAACGCTATGGCATTTTCAAACAATCACACTCTGATTTCGCGCGGTACCAAGGTTGTCGGCGACCTGCACTTTACCGGTGACCTGCAGATCGAAGGTACGGTCGAGGGTAATATCATCGCCGACAGCGGCAATGACGCCAAGTTGGTGGTCGCCGAGAAGGGCTCGGTCCAAGGGGAAATACGGGTGCCCATGGTTATCATCAATGGCAATGTGACCGGCAATGTATTTTCCAGCAAACACGTTGAGCTCGCCGCCAAGGCGGTTGTGGAAGGCAATGTCCACTACCAGTTGATCGAAATGATCAAGGGGGCGCAGGTCAACGGCAGCCTGGTCTACAGCGGGGCCGCCGGCACCAAGAAACTGTCTGGCCCGGAATCGGCGGATGAGCCCGAGGCTGACGTGAAAGCGGTCGCCAATACTTGACTAAAACGCTCAGGTAAAGCGTATAATGCTCAAATGAGTCACGATTGGAGTCTTTGATGTCTGCGCCAGAAGTGTTTGTTCCCGGTGCCGTGCTGGAAGTAAGTCCCAGCGCTGTCGCCAAAGTGCGAAGCCTCGTGGAGGAGGAGGGTAACCCTGACCTCAAGCTCCGCGTTTACATTACCGGGGGTGGTTGCTCCGGTTTTCAGTACGGCTTTGCCTTTGACGAAGTGGCCGCAGAGGACGATGCGGTGGTTGAGCAAGAGGGCGTCAAGGTGCTGGTCGATGCCATGAGCTACCCCTACCTGATGGGTGCCAAGGTGGATTACCGGGAGGATCTGCAGGGGGCGAAGTTTGTGGTTGAAAACCCCAACGCGGCCAGCACCTGTGGCTGTGGGTCTTCGTTCTCTATCTGATTCCGGCTGACGGCCGCCCCGGATAGACCGCGCCCAGCACCTGGGGGCTGTCAGCACCCGTGACAGAGGGGAGGTTGCCGCTGAGTCCTTTCAGGTTCTGCCGGGCAAGCCACGCAAACGCCACGCCTTCCACCCAGTCCGGAGAAAGCCCCAGCGCGCTGGTGTCCGAGATCACGCAATCGGGCAGCAGAGCTTTAAATGCCTCCTGCAGGCGTCGGTTATGGGCGCCACCACCGCACAGATAAACCTCGCGAGGAGCATTCCCGGCGGAAAGTCCGTCAATACTGGCTGCAATCCCCTGGGCGGTAAGCATCAGTAGCGTTGCCTGAACGTCTTCGGCCCGGATCGGCCCGGGCATCCCTTCCAAGCAGTCATCCAGCCATCCCAAGTGGAAGGTCTCCGGCCCCGTGCTTTTGGGCGGGGGTAACCGGAAATAGGGGTGCTCCAGCAAACGTGACAACAGCGTTCCCTGAATCTGTCCCTGGGCCGCCCATCGCCCGCCCTCATCAAACGCTTTGCCAAGGCTGCGCTGAATCCAGGCGTCCATCAGATTGTTGCCGGGCCCGGTGTCAAATCCAAGCACGGTCCCGTGGGCGGGCAGCCATGTCAGGTTGGCAACGCCTCCGACATTGACGATGGCGCGGTCCGCCTCTGGGGTATGAAACAGTGTCTGATGCAGTGCCGGCACCAACGGAGCGCCCTGGCCCCCGGCCGCCATATCCCGGCGCCGAAAGTCGGCAACGGTGGTAATGCCTGTCAGGTGGGCAATGAGGTTGGGGTCCGCGACCTGTAGGGTGAAGGCGTTCGAGGAGGGGGTGCCATCTGGCGGGCGGTGCCTGAGGGTCTGGCCATGGCTTCCGATGGCGGAGACCCGGGTTGGGTCAATACCGGTCTGAGAGAGCAGTTCAAGTGCCGCTTGGGCAAATGCCCGCCCCAACTGTTGATCCAGAGCGCCCATGCGGTCAATTTCGCCATCGCCGGGTTGGGCCAGCTTGTGAATCGCGGCCCGGGTGTCAGGGGGGAGTGGTGAACTATGGTGAGCCAGCAGCTTCAGGGGTGGCTGGCTGAAATCCACCAGCACCGCATCAATGGCGTCGGCGCTGGTGCCGGACATCAGGCCGATGTAGAGCTCGGCGCCCGCCATCAGTTCACGCGTAGTTCGTTGCCGACGCTGGCCAGCTGGGTCTCGCGATGGTATTGCTCAAGCTCGGCCATGATTGGCTGGACCTGGGACTTGAAGCGCGCGAGTTCTGACGAGGGGACAGACTCTGCCTGGGGTAGCTCGACCGTAACCGGATTGCGTACCGAGCCGTTGACGTAGAATTCGTAGTGCAAGTGCGGGCCGGTGGCCAGGCCGGTAGAGCCGACGTAGCCGATGATCTGCCCCTGTTTTACCCGAACGCCCGAGCGGATGTTGCGGTGAAAGGCGTTCAGGTGCGCATAAAGGGTTTCGTAAGTCTGGCCGTGTTGAATGATCACGGTATTGCCGTAGCCACCCTTGCGGCCTGCCAGCTTGATACGGCCGTCACCGGACGCCTTGACGGGCGTACCCCGGGGGGCGGCATAGTCGGTACCTTTATGGGCCCGAATGGTGTTGAGTACCGGGTGGCGCCGGTTTGGATTGAAGGGTGAGCTGATGCGCGTGAACTCAACCGGCGTGCGCAAAAACGCCCGGCGCATGCTCCGGCCTTCCGGCGTGAAGTAGTTCGCGTCGCCTTCAGCACTGACGTAGCGCACCGCCCGGAAGGTTTTGCCCCGGTTGGTGAACTCGGCGGCGAGAATTGGGCCGTTGCCGATTTTCTCCCCGTCGAGGAAGTGCTCCTCGAACAGGACGCTGAAAGTGTCACCGCGGCGGATGTCCAGGATGAAGTCGATATCCCAGCCAAAAATGCCGGCCAGCTCCATGGTCAGGTTGTCTGTCATTCCCGCCCGTTGACCGGCGAGAAACAGAGAGCTGTCAATGGTGGCGCGCCGGTAGGCAATCTGTACATCCGGGGTGCGCTCAAGCTCTTCGGAAGCGAAGGCGTCGTCTTGACGGGCGAAGCGAAGGCTCCGCAGTTGGTCACGCTGATAAACCAGCTCTTCCAGCTCGCCCTCGGGGGTCAGGCCGAAGGTGATTTCATTGCCCGGCATGATCCGGCGCAGGGCCCGGGCTTCGGGTGCCTGGTCGATCAGTTCATAGAGGTCCCGGTCGCTCAGGCCGGCCCGCTTGAACAGTACGGACAGGCTGTCGCCGGACTTAACGGTGAAGGTGGTGTAAGTCAGCGTCTGGGGTTCTGGCTCAGGCTCAGGTGTCTGAGGCTGGGGCCTGGTTTCCGCTGCCTCAAACGGTGGCTGGGCCTCCAGAGAAGTCGGCTCAAGCTCGAGGACCTGACCCGTGTCCGGCAGTTTCAGCGCAATAGGCTGGCTTTGCCGCGAAGAGCTGGTGCCCTCCGAGGATGAGAAGGCCAAAAGCAGGGAAAGCCCCAATACCAGTGAGCCAGCGGCAATCACGTGCCCCCGTGGGTATTGGCGCAAAAGAGCCGCTATCGGCTTTTTGTTCGTGTTTTCAGAGGGTTCCATGGAAAACTTAAACCCGTTATGCAAATGTGGCTGTTAGCATCAGTTATAACAGAAAACCGGTGTAATAGCACCCAGTAAAGTGATGAGCCGTTCCCGGTTCAGCCAAAATACGGCCCGCGCCCTTGTTTTTGTGCACGGATTCGGTATCTTGACAGCCCTTTTTCGGTGGCCCTCGGGGCCTGTCCTGTTCAAACATTCAGAGATGGTAGCAATGGCAGCAGTCGATCCCGGTTTGCTTCAAGACCTCCAGAGTCGCGGTTTGGTTTCCCAGACGTCGGGAGGAGACGCCCTCAAGGAGTATCTGGCAGGCGGCAGCCGGACCCTATACAGCGGCTTTGACCCCACGGCGGACAGCCTGCATATAGGCCACCTGGTGCCATTGCTGGCTCTGAAGCGTTTTCAGCGCGCGGGCCACAAGCCGATTGCCCTGGTCGGAGGCGCGACCGGCCTGGTGGGAGACCCAAGCTTCAAGGCCCAGGAGCGCAAGCTGAATACACCGGATGTGGTGGCTCAATGGGCGGACAAGCTCAAGGGACAGGTGAGCCGGTTCATCGACTTTGATTGCGGTGGGACCTCGGCCGAAGTGGTGAATAACCTCGACTGGGTTGGTCAGATGAGTGTGCTCGACTTCCTTCGGGATGTGGGTAAGCACTTTGCGGTCAACAACATGATCTCCAAAGAGTCAGTGCGCCAGCGCATCGAGCGGGAAGGGGAGGGGATCTCCTTTACCGAGTTCACCTATATGTTGCTTCAGTCCCTGGACTTTGCAGAGCTCTATCATCGGTACAACTGTACCCTGCAGATAGGGGGCAGCGACCAGTGGGGCAATATCACGGGCGGGATCGATCTCACGCGGCGTCTATATAGTGGCCAGGTTTACGGTCTGACCATGCCGCTTGTGACCAAAGCCGATGGCACCAAGTTCGGCAAGACTGAAAGTGGCACGATCTGGCTGGATCCGGCCAAGACGTCTCCTTATGCCTTCTATCAATTCTGGTTGGGGACAGCGGATGCGGACGTCTACAAGTTCCTGCGCTACTTTACCTTCCTGTCTCTGGAGGATATCGAGCGCATTGAGAATGAGGATCGGGAGCGCCAGGGGCGTCCTGAGGCTCAGCGCGTTCTGGCCGAAGAGATGACGGCCCTTATTCACGGGGACGAAGGGCTTGAGGCCGCTCGCCGAATTACCCAGGCGCTGTTCAGTCACGACCTGGGTTCTTTGGGTGAGGCGGATCTGGAGCAGCTGAAGCTGGATGGCCTGCCGTTCTCGGTGTTGAGTCGGGCGGCGTTGGCGGATGAACCGCTGACCCAGTTGCTGGTTGACGCGGGTATGGCGACCTCGGGCAAGCAGGTCAAGGATGCGCTCGGTCGCAATGCGGTGGTCATCAATGGCCGGGAGTGTGGCGCCGACGATAACCTCAACACCTCGGCGTGCTTTGCGGAAGATGCGGCCATGTTTGGTCGCTTCTATATTTGCCGTCTGGGTAAGAAGAAGTACCACCTGTTTGAGGTCCGTTAAGGCCCTCTCCGGGGTGTGCGAAAAAACTTTCAAAAAGTACTTGCGCGCCC
>NZ_DGMV01000083.1:10181-15305 GCF_002388575.1 Marinimicrobium sp. UBA4509 | reverse complement strand
CGCTGCCAAAGAGTGAATCCCGTTCGGGAACTCAATACACCCCCAAACCCGCCCCAAAAAAAATCCCCACAATCACGAAACTGTCACACCCCGATCGTACTCTAACCCTGACGGATCGGCGCATGGAAAGGACTCCACCATTGAACAGGCGCCGCGAACGAAAGAGGATACGATTGTGGAAGACTACGTAGAAGACCTGCTGGACTACAGCTTTGACTACACCGATGATGACGGTGCAGAAGACTATTCCGACCTTTAATCCCTCCCTCATCGAGCCCGTCCGGGCCGATTAATCTGCCGACCACATCACAGAGTCATTGCCAATTGGCGGGCATAATGCGCCTGTCAACTTGAGTGTTGGCGGATTTTGACGTTAACTGTCAGTAGTGTCCCTGTCATCGATGCCCGGTTTGCCTATGGCCCATTCCAACTCGGAACACACCGAAGCGGTGTTCTTTTTCTCTGGTGATCAGGTTGCCCGGGAGATGCTTTACACCGAGTTCGAGGCAATACTGGACGGTTTTGTGCCGGTGCCCGACTACGCGGGCCAGACCGCCAAAGCCGCCTATCTGACCATCAACCCCCAGCTACAGATCAGTGCCCTGGTATTCTTCGTCATCGCCTTCGATGGCCGGGGGATGGTGGATAATCGCTGGAATCTGCCGCTGCAGCAGTTGGTCGAGCAGGCCTCCCGCGGGCCGGATCTCGGTGCCGGGCCGATTCGTCTGGTGTGCTTCAGCCAGTGTCCAGTGGCCTGGCAGCAGCAGTATCTGTGGGACCCGCAGATGGAGCCGGGGCGAAACAGTTTTGTCTTGCTGCGTAAATCCGTGGCCCGCAATCGCCTGGGCTTGGTGAAATACGAACCGGAGCCGGAGGAAACGAAGGACGAGGAGTCCATCGCGCCCCGTGAAGCCCAGAAACTCAGAAAGGCACTGCACGAGCACTACTCCCAGGAGATGCGCGACCGCCTGGCCCGGATGCTCAAGGAGCAGCGGCTTCGTATCACCACACTGAATAATCGTCATGCGCGCAAAATTGATGGGCTCAATCAGGAACACCAGCAGCGGCTGCAGGCCTATCGGGACAAGGTTCGCCAATTGCAGGAGCAAAATGGCGAGCTGACCCAGCGCCTGGAGACGTTGAAAGAGAACTTTGATGCCCAGGTCCAGAAAATCGAGGGTATGCGGGAGTATTTCAGCCACAAGCTCAAGGCCGCCCACGCAGATGAAAACCTGCAGCTTCAGACGCTGCAGGAAAACTATGAGATGGAGCTTGAAGCCCGTGTTCAGAACGCTACCGCCGAGCTGGAAGAGCGCCTGGGGATGCGCGAAATGGAGCTGTTCTACCGCCATCAGCAGGAAAATAACTTCAAAGAGGAAATTGCCCGCCTGCGCCAGGAAAACCAGAGCCTGCTGGAGCAGGGCGGCGGGCAGTTGCTCGACCGGCTGGATCGGGCCGGCATCAGCTTTGTGGCGTTCCATCCGGGAGTCGGTCAGCTTACCGTGCCCGCCAGCGAAATGGCCGCGTACCTCGACGATCCGGATACCTTTGCGGCCCGGGCCGCCGGTGTGGTGCCGGCGCTGTACAAGGAGTGGCTGGCGCACTCCCGAGAGCCGGTCTGTACCGCCAAAGATGACGCCGGCCACCGCTGTGGCAAGGCCGTGGCCCAGGTCGCCCGCCCGGCGGACTTTCATCCCGGCGAAAGCGATCGCTGTGCAGCACACCAGATGGTGGTGGGTCAGCGCTTGGCACAGTAGGGAAAACGGCGCACAATAACGCTCAATTCCACTCGCTCAGCGAATCATGCGAAATCGGTAAGGAATGACCTATGCTGTCATCGCAGCCTCAGACGCCGACCTCCGATCCGGCTTTTGATCTCTCTCTGACCCGCACCCTGGTGCCGCTCAAAGACATGAGCGAAAGCCACCTCCGGGACCTGCTCTCACACAGCCAGGCGGAAGTGGTATTTGCCGGGCAAACCCTGTTTCGTGCCGGAGAATACGACCGTCAGCACCTCTATCTGCTGCACGGTGATATCCTCTTGACCGACCGGCAGGGCGCGGAAACCCGCATCAAGGGGCGTTCCACCCTCATGCCGCTGGCCCACCAGCAGCCCCGGCCGGTGACGGCGGTTGCCGAGACAGACTGCAGTATCCTGCGCATCGACAGCGAGCGCCTGGACCAACTGCTGACCTGGAGCCAGGTATCGGACTACCTGCAACTGAACATCTCCCGCGAGCGGGATTTGGACGAAGACATCGAGTGGATGACCACGGTGTTGCGCTCCAACCTGTTCTTCAAGGTTCCGCCGCTGAATGTCGAGCAGATCTTCTACCGCTTGAAACCCCGGGTGGTCCATACCGGTGAAACCATCATCCGCCAGGGTGAAATCGGTGACTGTTGTTATTTCATCAAGGAAGGGGAGGCGGAGGTTCATCGTCACGGCGAAGGAGGCTGGACGCACCTGGCTGACATCGGCCCGGGACGCTGCTTCGGGGAAGACGCTCTGGTGAACGATGCCCCGCGTAACGCCCGGGTCCGTATGCTCAGCGACGGCGTGCTGATGGTGCTGGACAAGCAGGATTTCTACCGGCTGCTCAAGGCCCCTGAGGTCCCCACGGTACCGCTGGCCACCTTGCCCGAGGCACGCGCTCGAGGCGCTGTTTTGGTGGATACCCGAAGCGAAGAGGAGTACAGCGCGCAACACCTTTCCCAGGCGGTCAATATCCCTCTGAGCCTGCTGGCCATCAAATCCCGTCTGCTGGCCGAGGATGTGGAATACCTGTGCTACTGCGACACCGGTCGCCGTAGCCGGGCGACGGCCCACCTGCTGCGTCAACAGGGGTATCGCGCCCAGGCCCTCAATGACGCTCCCGCACTGTTTGGCGACCCTCAATGGGCGGAACAGTTCGAAGACCCGGCCCCTTATGTGTTAAAAGAGGGCAGGGCGTGTCGGGAACCCATCTGAAGCGCTGAGCGGCACCACTCGGCAGCCCCGCGAGCCCTCCCGAGTCCATCGAGTGCTCAACTGTGGCGCACCCATGTGGCGCCCAAATACCAATAACAGATCATCGCGACGAGAGAATCCGAATGTCCGAATTCACCACCATCGGCCTGATAGTGCGCCGCAACAGCGATCGGGCACTGTATTCCCTGAAGCGCCTGATCCGCTTCCTGCAGAGTCGGGGGCGGGCTTTTGTGCTCGAGCAGGAAACCGCCGAGCACCTGCCGGATCAGGAGTTGGTCAAGGATGCGACCCACACCGTCTCCCTGGAAGTGCTGGGTGCCCACTGCGATCTGGTGATCGTGGTCGGTGGCGACGGCAGCATGCTCAGCGGCGCGCGGGCACTGGTTGAAAGCGGCGTTCCCTTGCTGGGAGTCAACCGGGGTCGTCTGGGCTTCCTGACCGATATCACCCCGGAAGATATTGAAGAGAAAGTGGGCGAAGTGCTCGCCGGTGAGTACGTTGAAGAACAGCGCTTTCTGCTGGATATGAGCGTCTATCACCGGGGCCAGTTGGTCAGCGCCGGGGATGCCCTCAATGATGTGGTGCTGCACCCGGGCGAGTTTATCCGGATGTTGGAGTTCGAGCTCTATGTGGATGGCCACTTCGTCACCAGCCAGCGCTCCGACGGCATGATCGTCTCCACACCCACCGGCTCCACTGCCTATGCGTTGAGCGGCGGCGGCCCCATTCTGCACCCGCGCCTGGACGCCATTGGCCTGGTGCCCATGAACCCGCACACGCTCAGCAGCCGACCGATGGTGGTGCCCGGAGACAGCGAAATCAAAATTCTGGTTGGTGAGCACAACAACACCAACCCTCAGGTCACCTGTGACGGTCAGATACACTTTATGACCCATCCGGGCGATGAAGTGCTGATTCGCAAGAAACCGCAACTGCTCAAATTGATTCACCCGGTCAACCACAACTTCTACGAACGCTGTCGCTCCAAACTGGGGTGGGGTGGACACTTGCTGGATTGAGGTATCAATGGGGTCAGAGTCGTTTGATGCAGGTTTATCGGGAGATTGGCAGGGCTATGATGTAATCGGCGACGTGCATGGCTGCGCCGAGACCCTCGAGCGGCTTTTGCACAAGCTTGGCTACCGGCAAGGCCCAAGCGGCTACTACCATCACACCCGCCAGGCGATTTTCGTCGGCGATATCATTGATCGAGGGCCGAGAATCCGCGAGGCGCTCCAGTTGGTGCGCGCCATGGTGACCGCCGGCGCCGCTCGCATGGTATTGGGCAATCACGAGTTCAACGCGCTGGCCTACTGTACGCCCAAAGCCGGATCCGCTGGGGAGGCCCCGGCCGACTACCTGCGCCCCCACACGCCCCGCAACACCCGACAACTGGCCGAAACCCTGGAGCAGTTTGCCGACTACCCGGAGGAGTGGAACCACTACCTGGAATGGTTCCGCCGCCTGCCGCTGTTTCTCGAGTGGCCGGAGTTCCGGGTGGTACACGCCTGTTGGGACGCCGAGTTGATCGCCCGCCACCGGGCCCGCTTTGGTGATGGCCGGTTCGATGACGCTTTTCTGCAGGAAACCGCCATTCCGGGCAGCGACGCCGCGCGCATCAAACAGCGCCTCACCAGCGGTGTCGACCTGCCTTTGCCCAAAGGCATGACCATTGTTTCCAGCGACGGGGTCGAGCGAACCCATTTTCGGACCAAATTCTGGGCGCCGGACGCGCAGACCTACGAAGAGCTGTTATTCCAGCCCGATCCGCTCCCGGTGGGTTTCGGTCAGCAGCGGATCAGCCCCGAGCACCGGCAACAGATGGTAACCTATGGCGCGGATGAAAAGCCCGTATTCGTCGGCCACTACTGGCTCAAAGGCCACCCGGAACCGATAGCATCCAACATTGGCTGCCTGGACTACAGCGCGGTCAAGTTCGGCCGACTGGTGGCCTACCGTTTCGACGGAGAAACGCAACTGAACCCCGAAAAATTTGTCTGGGCCTACGTCGACCCCTAATAGATTATTTGATGTCCACCTGGATATTTGCGTAGGGCGGATCGGTCCGACGATTCGGAGCGAAGCGCATCCGCCGTTACAGAGTTTCACGTACACCGAATAGTCTGCGTAGGGCGGATAAGCGAAGCGCATCCGCC
>NZ_DGMV01000083.1:8817-10048 GCF_002388575.1 Marinimicrobium sp. UBA4509 | reverse complement strand
GCGAAGCGCATCCGCCGTAACCAAACTTCAACCAACGAGACCCCAAGTGACCTGGATCCCCGTCAAACAACTCCCCCTGACCCGCGACCTGACCGAACTCAGCCGCTTTCTCCACCAGAGAGGCCTGATCCACCGCATCACCGACGAAGGCAGCCACCAACAGATCTGGGTCCAGGATCCGGCTCTGGTAGACCCACTGGCGGACCTCACCGAACGATGGTTGCAGGGCGAGCTGGAGCTCCCCACCGACGACTCACCACGTCGCGAGGTGCCCACCGGCCCCGGCCCCCGACAGTTCCCGGTTACCGTCGCGCTGCTGTTACTCAGCGCCGCCGGTGCCCTGATTGGTATGAATATCCTCGGCGGCGCCCTGATTCCCTGGTTGACCTTCCAGCCACTGAGCCTGACCGGCGCCGGCCCGGAATTTGGCAGCTGGGGCGAGGCCATGGCCCGGGGTGAACTCTGGCGCCTGCTGACCCCCGCATTTCTGCACTTCAGCGCCTTCCACATCCTGTTCAACGGCCTCTGGATCTGGGAACTGGGCCGTCGCCTGGAGGCGGTATTGGGAGTCGGTCATTACCTGCTGTTTTTCGTCGGCACCGCCGTTGCTGCCAACCTGGCCCAGTTTGCCAGCGGCCCGTCGGTCTTTGGCGGCATGTCGGGCGTCGTCTACGCCCTGATCGGATTCATCTGGATGCGCCAGAAGTTTAGCCCCCACCCGATACTGGCGGTCCCGCCGGGCATCATCGGCTTTATGCTGGTCTGGCTGGTGATCTGCTTCACCGGCATCGTCGACCGCTTCATCGGCGGCTCCATCGCCAACGGCGCCCACCTCGGCGGCCTCCTGGCCGGCATGGCCTGGGGCATCCTGACCAGCAAAACTCAGGCGCGATGATTTGTTATACTCATCCAATACCCGAACACAGAGCGATCCCATGAACTACCAAGACCTGCTCAATTCACTGACCCCGGAAATCTATGACAACCTAAAACGCGCGGTGGAACTGGGCAAATGGCCCGACGGCCGGGTGGTAACGCCGGAACAACGCCAGCATTGCATGGAGGCGGTCATCGCCTACGAACACAAACATCTACCCCCGGAGCAACACACCGGCTACATCCCACCCAAGCCCCACACCCACTGCGGCGGCGAAGGCGAGGTGGCCGAGGCTGATCAGCCGCTAAAGTGGAAGTGACGCTTTTATTTTCTCTTGTGGGATAAGTTGTAGTC
>NZ_DGMV01000083.1:1382-8625 GCF_002388575.1 Marinimicrobium sp. UBA4509 | reverse complement strand
GCGATCCGAGCCTACAGGGACGTATGTACGGCGTGTCTGGGAACCATACACCCTGAACCGGCCCGGTCCCTGAATTTCGGCACCCCACGCTTAAAAAATTTGGAGTTATTTATGTCCGCACGCGACGCACAACCGAAAGCCATTCAGTTGAAAGACTACCGGCCGCCGGAATACCTTATTGACCGCACCGAACTGCACTTCGACCTCGGCGCCGACAAAACCCGCGTCACCAGCACACTGACACTGCGCCGAAACCCCGACGTCACCCCAACCGGCAAAGGCCTGACCCTGCACGGCCAGGAAATCGAACTCGTCTCCGTGGCCGTCGACGGTCGCGCACTCAGCGACAATGACTACCGCCTCGACGACGAAACCCTGACCCTGCTCGACGCCCCCGAACAATTTGAGTTGACCACCGTCGGCGACATCGACCCCAAAAACAACACCTCCCTTGAAGGGCTCTACCGCTCCAAAACCATGTACTGCACTCAGTGCGAAGCCGAAGGCTTCCGCAAGATTACCTGGTACCTGGATCGCCCCGACGTGATGAGCGAATTTTTTACCACCGTGGTGGCCGACGAAAAACAGTTCCCGGTGTTGCTCTCCAACGGCAATCTGATCGAGCAGGGCAGTGCAGACAAAGGCCGCCACTTTGCCACCTGGCACGATCCACACAAAAAGCCGGCCTACCTGTTTGCGCTGGTGGCGGGTAACCTCGAGCACATCGAAGACACCTTTACCACGATGTCCGGTCGCGAAGTGACGCTGAAGATTTTTGTCGAAGCAAAAGACCTCGACAAATGCGGCCACGCCATGACGTCCCTTAAGAACGCCATGCGTTGGGACGAAGAGCAGTACGGACGGGAATACGATCTGGATATTTTCATGATCGTTGCCGTAGACGATTTCAACATGGGCGCTATGGAGAATAAAGGCCTCAATATCTTCAACACCGCCTGCGTATTGGCCAAACCGGAAACCACCACCGACGCCGGTTTTCAGCGCGTTGAAGGCGTCGTCGCCCACGAGTATTTTCACAACTGGTCCGGCAACCGCGTCACCTGCCGGGACTGGTTTCAGTTGAGTCTGAAAGAAGGCTTTACTGTCTATCGGGATGCGACTTTCTCAGCGGACATGGGTTCGCCCACGGTCAAACGGGTGGAAGATGTGTCCATGCTGCGCACCCTGCAATTCGCCGAGGACGCCGGGCCCATGGCGCACCCGGTGCGGCCGGATTCCTACATCGAAATTTCCAACTTCTACACCCTGACCATTTACGAGAAGGGCAACGAAGTGGTGCGCATGCTGGCCAACCTGTTGGGGCCGGAGCTGTTCCGCAAAGGCACGGATCTGTACTTCGAGCGCCATGATGGCCAGGCGGTTACTACCGAGGATTTTGTGGCGGCGATGGAAGCCGTATCCGGTCGCGACCTGACCCAGTTCAAACGCTGGTACGATCAGGCGGGCACACCCAAGCTGACTGTGACCGACCGTTGGGATGAAGACGCCGGGGAATACCACCTGACCATTGCCCAGAGTTGCCCGCCCACGCCCGGGCAGCCGGAGAAGCAGCCCTTTCACATTCCGGTGGCCATGGGGTTGTTGGGCAGTGCCGGTTCACTGCCGCTCAAAATCAAGGGGCAGGCTCCCAACCCGGAGACCGACGACAACACCCACACCGTGTTGGAACTGACGGAAGCCGAGCACACCTTTGTGTTCGAGGAACTGCCGGAGAAACCGGTGCCGTCCCTGCTGCGCGGTTTTTCCGCACCGGTGAAGTTGCATTATGACTATTCCCGCGATGACCTGATGCGCCTGATGAGTGGCGACAGCGACGGTTTCTGCCGCTGGGATGCCAGTCAGCAATTGGCCATTGAGGTGATCGAGGACGTGATGATCGCCTATCAGAAGGGCGAAGACCTGAGTGGTATCACCATCGATGAGCGCTTGATCGAGGCCAACCGCCTGTTGTTGCAGGATGATTCACTGGATAAAGCCATGGTGGCCTTGATGCTCAGCCTGCCCTCCGAGGCTTACCTGGGTGAACAACGGGACGAGATTCAGGTGGAGGCCATTCACCACAGCCGGGCCGCGGTCAAACGCGCGCTGGCCGAGGCGCTCAAACCCGAGCTGACCCAGATTTACCGCACCTACGATCACGGCAAACCTTACCGGCCCACGGCGGATGATATTGCCGAACGCAGTCTGAAAAATGCTGCGCTCAGCTATCTGATGACCCTGAACGAACCGGAGATGATCGAGGCCTGCGAGCAACAGTACCGCCAGGCGAACAATATGACCGACGCGATCGCCGCGGTTGGCGAGCTGGTCAATAGTCTGGCATCGGGTGCTGAAACGGTTCGGGAACAGGTATTGGAGGACTTTTACCGAACCTGGAAGGACGAGCCGTTGGTGGTGGATCAATGGTTGCGGGTACAGGCGACCAGCAGTCGGCCCAATACGCTGGATGTGGTACGTAAACTGGAACAGCATCCGGCGTTCGAGCCGAACAACCCAAACAAGATCCGGGCGCTGGTGGGGGCGTTTACCAACGCCAACCCGATCAACTTCCACCGTGCCGACGGGGCAGGGTATCGCTTTCTGGGGGATCAGATTCTGCGCCTGAACAGCGTCAATCCGCAGATCGCCGCACGGTTGGTGACGCCCTTTACCCGCTGGAAGCGGTATCCGAAGGCGCTGCAGGAATTGATGCACGCCGAGTTGGAGCGCATCAAGGCCGAACCGAAGTTGTCCAAGGATGTGTACGAGGTGGTGAGTAAGAGTTTGGTGTGATGGTGGTGCGGCAAACGGCGGATGCGCGCTCCGAGCTTATCCGCCCTACGGATCGCATGGCAGTTCCCGTAATAATGGTGGGTGCGCCCCAAAAGATACCACGGAGGTTTTTTGCGCAACACCGGTGAATGTATCCAAACGGATACCACCGCAGGTCGCGTAGGGCGGATAAGGCCGAAGGCCGCATCCGCCGTTACCCAAATATCAGCCGTCACCTGACGCTATTACAGCTCCCAAGACTCCAACTGCAACACCCCCGGCTGCGCCACCAGACACCACCCCCGCTCGTGCCAATCCCCCAACACAATCCGCTCCCCCGGCTGGCCATTCAGGTCCAGCGGATGGCGGGCCGGCCGATGGGTGTGGCCATGAATCAAAAGGTCTGTCCGCTCCTTGCGCATGGCTTTTTCCACCTCTCGAGGGGTCACATCCATGATGTCCTGCGCTTTGTTGCTGTTCATGCTCTGGCTTTGCGAGCGCATATGGGCCGCCAGCTCTCGGCGCTTGTCCAGAGGTAAGGAGAGCACCTCTGCCTGCCATTGTGGCGAGCGCACCCGGCGGCGGAACGCCATATACTCAGCATCCCGGGTACACAGGCTGTCGCCGTGCATCAGCAAGGCGGGGCGCCCGTACAGATTGATGACGCTCGGGTCTGGCAACAACTCCGCACCGCAGGCGCGGGCGAATTCGTTGCCAATCAGAAAGTCCCGGTTACCGTGCATCAGGTAGATGCGCGTTCCGGACTCGGTCAGCGCGCTCAGTGCCTGAGCAACCGCCGTCGACAGCTCGCTTCTGTCGTCGTCGCCAATCCAGGCATCAAAAAAATCACCGAGAATATAAAGCGCCTCCACGCCCTGGGCCCGGTCCCGCAGGAAGCGGAAAAAGCCTTCGGTAACGGTGGGTTGGCGCTCATTCAAATGCAGATCGGAAATAAACAACCGCGTCATGGGGAGAACTTACTCGCTGACGGTCGCTTTCTCGATCAAAACCGGTTCAACCGGAACGTCCTGATGCCCGGCCTTGCTACCAGTCGGTACCGCCTTGATCTTGTTCACCACATCCATGCCTTCCACAACCTTACCAAACACGCAGTAGCCCCAGCCCTGCATGGACTTGTCGCGGTGATTCAGGAAAGTGTTGTCCTGTACGTTAATGAAGAACTGGGAGGAGGCACTGTGCGGGTCGTTAGTGCGCGCCATGGCGACACTGCCCACAGCATTGCCCAGGCCGTTGTCGGCTTCGTTCTCAATCGGCGCGCGCGTGGCCTTTTGCTGCATGTCGGGCGTCATGCCGCCGCCCTGAATCATGAAGTTGCTGATCACGCGGTGAAAGATGGTGCCATCGAAAAATCCGTCCTGCGCGTACTGGGCAAAGTTGGCCGCGGTTTTGGGCGCTTTTTCGTGGTTCAGTTCAATGGTGATATCGCCGTGCGAAGTGTGCAGAGTGACCTTGGACGCGGTGCTCATAATGGAACCCTTATGTTAGGACTAAAAGCCGGCATCTTACCACAAGGTCGCGCGCGCAGAGGGAGCAATGCGAAGATGATCCCCGTTCAACCATGGTAAACTCCATCCCTGAAATGCCATCCAATAACCACAGGAACCCATCACCCCGTGACCCCAGGCCGCTTTATTACCGTGGAAGGCACCGAAGGTGTCGGCAAGAGCACTAACCTCAACTTCATCCAACAGTGGCTGGAGGGGCAGGGCCATCGTGTGCTGGTCACCCGTGAACCGGGTGGCACGCCCCTGGCGGAAGAGTTACGCAGCCTGCTGCTGGCCCCCCGTGACGAGACCGTCGACCCAATGGCGGAATTGCTGATGGTGTTCGCGGCCCGGGCCCAACACCTGGAACAGGTGATCAAGCCGGCGCTGGCGGCCGGCACCTGGGTACTGTGCGATCGCTTCACGGACTCGACCTACGCCTATCAGGGCGGCGGTCGGGGCTTTGATCAGAGTGTCATCGCCCAGTTGGAAACCCTGGTGCAGGGCGAGCTGCGCCCGGACCTGACGGTCATTCTGGATATTGATGTTGAGAAAGGCCTGGCGCGCGCCAGTCAGCGCAGTGTGCCGGATCGGTTTGAGGGAGAAGCGGTGGCGTTTTTCGAGCGGGTGAGGGCGGTGTACCACGAATTGGCCGCCCGAGCACCGAACCGCTACGCGGTGGTCGATGCCGGACAACCCCTAGAGCAGGTCCAGCAGGCCATCAAACAGGTCTTAATCAGCCTGTAGGTCACAGGATCGTCGGATTACGCTTCGCTAATCCGACCTACATGGTCGGCGTTCCCGTAGGTCGGATTAGCGAAGCGTAATCCGACACATCAACTGCCTATTTTAGAACCGCAGGCCCAACTGCATGGAAGCACCGGCGGTATTGCCATCACCGGTAAAGCCGGCAATATCCACATTCACCACGTTGAAGGGCGAGAAGCCGATACCCACCGATACGGTATCTTCCACGTTATCTTCCAGATCACGCTGGAAGCCCACCCGCAACTGTGCCCAATCAAAGGCATTCAGCTCGGCGCCAGCGCGGACGAACTGAGTCTCCTGTCCGGTGGCGAAGTTGGGGCTGGTATTCAGGTCAGCAGCCACCTCGGCAGTAAACCAGCTACCCTCGTAACCGACAGCGGTAGTGGCACGCGGCTTAATTTCCAGCGTGTCGCCGGGCACAATGGTCTCGTACTCATTGCTGATCAGGTTTGATACCGTCAGGGCGTAGCGCATGTCACCGCACAGGTAGGTGGCACCGAGATCGATGTTCACATCATCGGTTTCCACGGTGTACTCATCACCGTCGAAATCGTCTTCCTCAAAATCGTCCACGGTAGCGGAGTACACAAAGGTCATCACGTGCATCCACTTGGGCGTGGCACCCAGCAGCAGGCGGGAATCCTCACCGGTCTGCAGGCTCTTGGCCATCGCCAGGCCAACTTCGGAAACGGCCGCACCCCGTCCTACACCATAAGACTGCAGTCCTGCTGGATCAAAGTTGGTTTCGCCAACCGCGTCGCGGATATATTGGTAGTCTTCTTCGTTGACTACTGTCTGAACAGCGGCCTCAATGCGGGTCTTGCCGACCACGGAGAGTGACAGAAGATCATTGGGCAGGGCCAGAACAAAGCTGCCACCGGCACCAATATTGGCGGTCTTGTCCGCGATATTCTCCAGGCGACGAATGGCTTCTTCGGCTTCTTCTTCGATCAGCTGACTCGCTTCCTGCTCCGATGCCAGCGGGTCATTGGGGTCAAAACCACCAATTTCGTCGAAATAGTCGTAGGCGGTTTTCTCTTCCAGCTCATCCAGGTAATCTGCCAGATCCTCCAGGCCATCGATCAGGTCGTCTTCATCTTCACCCAACACACCGCCGTTGAAAACCAGACCAAAATCGTCCTGCTCATCAAATTTGGCACCCAGGCTGGGGTTGTACACCACGCCGTCGGCGTAACCACCGGTGGCGTAACCCGCGCCGGACATGCCGGTCAGGCGACCGTTATAGTAATCACCGGCAACAGCGGCACCAGAAGCGGCCATCAAGGCCATGCTGAGAAGCGTTTTTTTCATTTTAAAAACCTGTGAAGGGAGAACTGGGTGAAACGTAAAAAAATGTTAGTGATTAAATTGTGGCCCATTATATAAGCAGGTGCAATAACCCATTTGGGTGTTATTAGAAAATGGTCTTGATTTTGCCTTGGGGAGAAGCTTTGGCAATAACACCGGCTAAAAAACCGGCGGTGACTCACAGTGCACGGGTGAACCGGTCTGCGGATGGGTAAATTCAATCGTGGTGGCGTGCAGCAGCAGGCGGTCCGACGCGGCAAGGTATGCCGGCGTGGCGTAAAGATTATCCCCCAGAATGGGATGCCCCAGTGCCTGCATATGCACCCGAAGCTGATGCGACCGTCCCGTGACCGGCTCCAGCGCCACCCGCGTGGCATCCGCGTTACGCTGCAGAACCCGATAGCGAGTCAACGCCGCCTTACCGTCAGTATAGTCAACTTTCTGTCGGGGTCGATTCGGCCAATCACAGATCAACGGCAAATCCACCTCACCCGCCTCATCCGCCATGACCCCGCCAACCACCGCCGTATAACACTTATGCACCAAACGCTGCTCAAACTGCCGCGCCAAATGCTTCTGCGCCTCATACCCCAACGGAATCAACACCAACCCCGACGTCGCCTGATCCAGCCGATGCACAATCCGGGCATTGGGGTAGGGCACCAACAACCGGTTGATCAGACAATCCTGCTTCTCCGGCCCACGCCCCGGCACCGTCAACAACCCAGCGGGTTTATTGACCACCAACAGCGTATCATCGGCATAGACAATCTCAGGAAGCACAACCGTCCCCAGTTCAAAAAGTCGGCATTGTACCCCGTTGGTGGCATGACAGTAGATCCATGTATCGGGTCAGCCCCCATTGGTCGGCGGGTGCGCGCTTCGCGCTT
>NZ_DGMV01000083.1:0-1164 GCF_002388575.1 Marinimicrobium sp. UBA4509 | reverse complement strand
GAAAGGGCTTCCCCTCCATGGGCCGGACGTGATGGAGCAACCGCTGGGCAACCACCAACCCGAACGCGTACAATACCGCCAAACTTCAACCGAAACCGACGCCCCATGTCCGAACACTTCCCGGCCCTGCCATACCCCTGGCAAAAAGAACCCTGGCAACGCCTCAACCGCCAAATCAGCGAAGGCCAACTGCCCCACGCCCTCATGTTCGCTGGCCCCCCAGGCATCGGCAAAGCCCACCTGGCCACCGCACTCGCCCAGCGGCTCCTGTGCCAGACACCCCAGCAAGACACCGCCTGCGGCAAATGCCACAGCTGCGGCCTGCTCAAAGCCCAGACCCACCCCGACCTCACCGTTCTGCAACCGGAAGAGCCGGGCAAAGCCATCAAAATCGACGTCATCCGCGAACTCACCCAGACCCTGGGCACCACCGCCCAACAGGGCGGCTACAAAGTCGTCATCCTCGAGCCGGCCGAAGCCATGAACGCCAACTCCGCCAACGCCCTGCTCAAAACCCTGGAAGAGCCTGCTGACGACACCGTGCTGATCCTCATCAGCCATACCCCCAGCGCCGTGCTGCCCACCATCCGCAGCCGCTGCCAACTGCGCAGCTTCGCCATCCCGCCCCAGGCCCAGGTCCTGAACTGGCTCAACCCCCTGGTCTCCGGCAGCGGCTTCGAACCCGAAGCCCTGCTCGAACTGGGCCGAGGCGCACCCCTGCACGCCCTGGCCCTACTCGAAGGCGACGCCCTGGAACAACGCCGCCAGCGCGAAAAAGACTTCATCAGACTCTGCGACCAGCAGCTCACCGCAATCCAACTTGCTGACCAATGGCAAAAAGGCGACGTCGGCGAAGCCATCGAATGGCTCCTGATATGGCTCTACGACCTGGCCCGCTGGCAGGCCGGCGCCGACGTATCCACCTTCAAACCGCTGCCGGATCACCTCCAACACCAATTCCAGCGCATCCCACCCGCGCTCCTGCACCGGTACCTGGAAAAGCTCCTGACCGTCAAAAGCCAGTGGCTCAGCGGCGCCAACCCCAACAAACAGCTACTATTGGAAGAGTTGTTGCTCGATTGGGGTGTCGTGATGCGGCAGGCGATGAAGGCGGCGTAGAGTTTGGGTTACGGCGGATGGGTCACGATCGGTTACGGCGGATGC
>NZ_DGMV01000082.1:136358-140374 GCF_002388575.1 Marinimicrobium sp. UBA4509 | reverse complement strand
GGCGGCCAGCGCCAGCGGGTGGCGATGGGCCGTGCGTTAGTGCGCGAGCCCGCCGCGTTTCTGTTTGATGAGCCGCTCTCTAACCTAGATGCTAAGCTGCGCGTGCAGATGCGCGTTGAGATCAAGCAGCTTCAGCGGCGGTTAAAAACCACCAGCCTCTATGTGACCCACGACCAGCTCGAGGCGATGACGCTGGGGGATAGGCTCGTGGTGCTCAATGCTGGTCAGATCGAGCAGGTGGGCACCCCGATGGAGATCTACGCCCGTCCGGCCACTATGTTTGTGGCGGAATTTATTGGCTCCCCGGCTATGAACATGCTGCCGCTGGATTACCTTGCGCAGCAGGATACCCAGGGCGTGCTGAGCCAGTTGCCGAAAGAGACTGATACCGTCGGCATCCGCCCAGACGATATGCAGCTCGCCCCGCCAGCCGCGCCCTATATAACGCTGAACGCTACCTTGATGTTGTTTGAAGCCGCCGGTGCAGAGAGCCATCTCTACCTAAACTTGGCAGGCAGCGACCAACCTACGGTGGTGCGTACCGCAGGCCAGCCGCCGGTCAGCGAAGGTGAAACGCTGCAGGTGTACGTGACCAGCGATGCGCTTCACCCGTTCAACAGCACCACCGGCAAGCGCACCGCCCATTAGTACGCAGCGCCTTAGGCGGGTAACAACGTTACTCGCCTAAGGCGCAGTCGGTACCGCTATGCCCCAATCCTATTCGCATGGCCGATACCGGCATGGTTACCTGGGTATTCAAAAAAGAGACGAGCACAAGCACCGCAACGACGTCTCTTGGTATATTGCCAAACGGCCTGGCACCCGCCAGAAGCGAGATGCCAGGCGACAGAAAGTCGAAAAAATCAAAGCCAGTATCCGTGCCAAGGTGGAGCACCCCTTTCGGTACATCAAACACGTTTTTGGTTATGGCAAGGCTCGCTATCGTGGACTGGCCAAAAACACTCAGCGCCTCACTTACTGCATGATGGCTGTCTGTCATCGCTTGTTCACTTGCCTGTCTTGGCAGTGTCATTGTGCCCGCGCAACATAATGAGAAACGTGATAAAGGGACGAATCGCTCATGCGGCTCTGTATCGTTAGCGAAACATGGTCTCCAGAAATTAACGGCGTTGCGCATACTCTCAACCGGATATGTCGTGAGCTGCAGCGGCTGGGCGTCACAATGGATGTGATTCGCCCTAAGCCTAAGGCACCCGGCAGTGCCGCCTATGCCACCCAAGAACTACAGGTTAACCACCTGGCGCTGCCCGGCTATCGTGATGTTCAGGTGGGATTTGCTCGCCCGTCCACGTTGCAGCGGTTTTGGCAACAGCACCGGCCAGATGTGATTTATTTAGCCACCCAAGGCCCGCTCGGCTGGGCAGCTCGCCAGGCAGCGCAACAGTTGAGCATTCCGCTGGTGGCAGGTTGGCACACCAACTTCGATCATTACTGCCATGATTACGGCGCCTCTTGGCTCTCTGCCGCGACTCGCCGCTATTTGCGCTACTTTCACAATGGCTGCGCACTGACACTAGTGCCCACTCATCAGCAAGCCACAGCTTTACGCCAACAGGGTATCCATGAAGTACAGGTGCTCGCTCGGGGGATTGATGGGGAAAAATTCTCTCCAGCTCACCGTAGTGCAGAGCTGCGTAAGCAGTGGGGAGTTAGCGAGCACCAGCCGGTCGCCCTCTATGTCGGGCGACTCGCACCAGAGAAGAATCTGGCCCTGCTACAAGAAACGCTGCAAGCCATGCGCAATGTGCGCCCCGATATGGCACAGGTGATCGTTGGTGATGGCCCAGGGCGTGCGCAGTTAGAGAAGGCACTCCCTGACGCACATTTCACCGGATTTGTGGATAAACATGAGCTAGCTTGCCACTACGCCAGTGCTGATATGTTTGTATTTCCTTCGCTGTCGGAAACGTGGGGCAACGTAGTAACGGAGGCAATGGCAAGCGGCTTGGCGGTAGTTGCTTATCGTCATGCAGCCAGCGCGGAGCTGATCCAAAACGGCCATAACGGGGTGACCGTAGCGCCTAACGACGCCCACGGCTTTCAAGAAGCGGCCGTGGCACTGTGCCAACACCCCGCCGATTACGCACGAATAGGAAGAGTTGCCCGTTTACGCGCGCTAGAACAAAGCTGGTCGGGCATTGCTGAGCAATTTCTGCGCTACCTACACCATACCCAGGAGGTCCACCATGCGAGCTCGCCCGCTTGTCGTATTCGATCGTCTTGACCTGTGGGAGTGGCGGTTTTGCCAACGGGTCACGCACCTCTCGCTCTACCGCCCCTGGCGGCTAATGCTGAAAACAGCCAGTAAGTTAGGCGACTGGCCGGTGTGGGTACTGCTGATTGCTGCCCAGCCCTGGCTTCAACCTGATGGCACGTGGCGGATGATGCAGTACTCGCTGATCGCCCTGGTAGCTGTCACGGTTTATAAGCTGGTCAAAACCAAGCTGTGCCGAGAGCGCCCCTTTATCACTTACCTGGGAGGCGTACACTGCGGTGAACCCGCTCGAGATCGCTACAGTTTCCCCAGTGGCCACACCATGCACGCCGTCATGTTCAGCGTATTAGTGGCCGCCCACACCCCCTGGCTGCTGCCGATTGTGCTTCCACTCAGCCTACTCATTGCAATTTCTCGAGTGGGGCTAGGGCTGCATTATGTCAGCGATGTACTGGTTGGTGGCGTGATGGGCTATGGCTTTGCACTGCTGAGCCTTTATTGGATGGGGTAAGAGTCTCTACATGCCAACATGCAAAAGCCACCCAAAAAAAAGGTGGCTTTTTATTTATTATTCAATTACTTACATATCAGGCGGCATGTCGTCGCGATCCTCTGTAGCCGTCATAAATGATGTTTTAAACATCATGTACAGGCCCACCCCCGAAAACCCTAGAAACAGCACGAACATGCAGAACATCAATACCATCACCATAGCGCTTGTCCCTGTCAGTGTGCGGCCGATGCGTTGACGTCTTATAACCGCTGATTTTGGTTTACCCGAAAGGATAGACCAAAATACTTTGCATATCTGTACAGGAACTATGCAACACCCCTAAGGCGAGAAAAAACGTTATATAAATCAATGTATTAATGATTGAAAAATAAACGCAAAAAAACCACCTCACAGTTGCAAGATGGCTGTTTTGCATCGCTGCCACTCCTTGGCTTCGATGATCAGCACGGCCTTATGCTGATAAGAGTGAGCAGGCTAAGAGTCCATTCACGTCCGTGATGCTTACTGGGCCTCCTGCCCTCCTCTATTGCCTATTAGCCTGCTCACGCTTTGATGGGTTGGAACTTGGTTGCCAACAGTGAAATTGGTTAAATCATCAATGGTGACACTATAAGTATTAACACTTATAACACTGCAGGCATTGGGCCAATCATACCAATAAATAAAAAATATCTTTAATATCAATAAATTAAACAAAAAAATAAAAGCCCAGCCTAACCGAAATTGACAGAAAACTCAGGGATGACATGGGTAATATTGACACATGCGACAAATGCGCACGGTTCACATCTATGCTAAAGAGAGATAAGCAGCGTTGGTAAAACGTTCCACCTCATGGCTACTTACCGGTGGCAACCCGCACCAACAGCGCTTATGTTACTCATCACACCATGACGCCCCAGCGGGGCATTATTTAGCAGAGAGGAAAGACCCAATGAAACGCACCATTGCGCTTGGCATACTCTTACTGGCCACACTACTCACCATTAGCGGCTGTAACACAGTTCGCGGTATGGGCCAGGATATTGAGCAGGGTGGTGAAGCCATTCAGCGTTCGGCGGATTAACCATGATGATGACCGTCTACCTTTCACATGGCTTGGAGAGTGGCCCAGGGGCACTGAAAATGCAGGCGCTCAAGGGTATTGCTGAACAGCTTGATGACTGTGAGCCGGTCGTCATGGATTACCGGGGCATGGACGAGCCAGCCGAGCGATTGAAACACCTTACCGCTACTCTGCTGGCTCGTGGTGATGACCCCGCCCGC
>NZ_DGMV01000082.1:122419-136211 GCF_002388575.1 Marinimicrobium sp. UBA4509 | reverse complement strand
CCCGCCGTGTATTAGCAGGCTCAAGCTTAGGCGGCTGGCTCAGCGCTGCCGCCAGTGCGCAAACACCGGTGTTGGGCTGTTTTTTACTCGCCCCCGCGCTTGGCCTGCCTGAGTACCCAGAGACCTCACCGACGATTCAAGCCCAGCATACGCATATCATTCATGGCTGGCGCGATGATGTGGTCCCCCCAGGCCCAGTGATTGAGCGTGCTCGCCTACAGCGCTTGTCACTGCGAATGATTGATGACGATCATCGCCTGCATAGCAGCCTGGACATTATCCTGGACGACTTTACACGCTTCTTAGCCCAGTGTGCGGACGCCCGCCCACCGGTTTAGCCTCAGCAACGCAATGGAAAACGAAAAACGCGTAAAGCAGTCGACATCAACTGCCTTAAGGCTCAAGAGGGCTAACGCGGTGCGCATCGGTTTGGGTTTGGCTGCGCTGCTCACAGGCACCTTAACCACGCACGCCTACGGAAGCTGCCCGCAGCCTGGGCAGTGGTGGCAAGGTGAGCGGGCCACTTCTCATCAAGCGCTTCTCGCTCAAGCAGCCCAGCGGCAAGTGGTGCTGCTTGGCGAACAGCACGATGCCATTGACCACCACCGCTGGCAGTTACATACCCTGGCGGGGCTACATGCGCTTCGGGAAGATATGGTTATTGGCTTGGAGATGCTGCCAAGGAGCGCGCAGCCGGTATTAGATCATTGGGTGGCTGGCCAGCTTACCGAGACAGAACTATTGACCCAAAGCGAGTGGGAAGAGGCCTGGGGGTTTGATGCCGAACTCTATTTACCGATCTTCCACTTTGCCCGGCTACAGCACATTCCGCTGGTCGCACTCAATATTTCACCAGAACTACGCCAGCAGCTCTCAAAAGAGAGTTTTGAAAGCGTACCTGCCGAACAGCGTCATGCTATTCCCCCACCTCTGCCTGCCAGCCCTGCGTACCAAACTCGGCTAAAAGAGGTGTTTGAACAGCATGCCATGGCCCAAGAAAACTCGGAAATGCTGGAACGCTTTACCCAAGCGCAGCTCACCTGGGATATCGCCATGGCCCACGGCCTGGCAGGCGCGGCAAAAGAGGGGGCGTTAGCCGTTGGCTTAATGGGCCTTGGGCACGTCACCTACGGCCATGGTGTGGAGCATCAGCTAGAAGGACTGGGGATTCAACACACTTTCAGCCTGCTGCCCTGGGAACAGGCTGAGTGTGACCTCCCCGAGCCAACACTGGCCGATGCCGTGTTTGTACTCCCTGCCCCCATTTCCGCCGAGCCGATGCCCTAGGCGTCATCCGCCAACGCAGGCAGCAGCGTTTTTAGTTTACGGGTCAGCGTATTACGCCCCCAGCCCAGCAGCTCAGCGGCCTCGCCTTTGCGACCACCGGTATGCTTGAGTGCAGTTTCAATCAAAATGCGTTCGAAATCGGGTACCGCCTCTTCCAGCAGGTGCGTATGACCTTCTGCCAAAGCATGATCAGCCCAATCGCGAAATGCTGAACGCCAATCACCGTGGACGCTACTTTCCGACGCACCGACCGTGCGTAGCTCTGGCGGCAGGTCTTCTACCAGGATTTCCCGGCCAGAGGCCATGACCGTTAACCAACGGCAGATATTTTCCAGCTGACGCACGTTGCCGGGCCACGGCAGCCGGGTTAAGTGCGCCTCTGCCTCAGGGGTCAGCACTTTGATATCGGTGGAAAGCTCTTTCGCCGCTTCGGCCAAAAAATGCCGGGTTAGCCGGGGAATATCTTCGCGGCGCTCGGCAAGGCGCGGTAGATGAACGCGAATCACGTTCAGACGGTGGAACAAGTCTTCACGAAAGCGCCCATCATCTACCAACGACTCTAGGTTCTGGTGGGTTGCCGCGATAATCCGCACATCAACTTTTACCGGGGTATGCCCGCCCACGCGGTAAAACTCGCCGTCGGCCAGCACGCGCAGCAGACGGGTTTGCGTCTCGGCGGGCATATCGCCGATTTCATCCAGAAACAGCGTGCCACCGTTGGCCTGCTCGAAGCGCCCTTGGCGCTGGGCAGCCGCCCCAGTAAACGCGCCTTTCTCATGGCCAAAAAGCTCGGACTCTATTAAGTCACGAGGAATTGCCGCCATATTCAAAGCAATGAAAGGTTCTTCCCGGCGGGGGCTGTGGCGATGCAGTGCGTGGGCAACCAGCTCTTTACCAGTACCGGACTGGCCGTTGATCAGTACCGTGATGTTGGATTGTGACAGGCGTCCAATGGCCCGGAAAACTTCCTGCATGGCCGGCGCTTCACCGATGATTTCGGTGTTGACTTCAACCGCTTCGCTGCCATCGCTTTCGCTTTTCTGTTCCTGGGCATGGGCCAGTGCCCGCTGGGTTACCGCTACCGCTTCGTCGACGTCAAAGGGTTTGGGCAGGTATTCAAAGGCGCCGCCCTGGTAAGCCGCTACCGCGCTGTCCAAATCGGAGTGGGCGGTCATGATGATGATCGGAATGTCCGGGTGTTGGGCGTGCAGATCTTTGAGCAGTGCCAGACCATCAATACCGGGCATCCGGATGTCGCTGATGATGGCATCGGGCACATCCCGTCCCAACTGGCTGATGGCGCTGTCGCCGGAGTCGAAGGCCCGCGCCTCAATGCCGGCACCCTGCAGGGCTTTTTCAAGCACCCAGCGAATGGATCGGTCGTCGTCGATTATCCAGACTCGGTTAGACTTCTGCATGTTGAGCTTCCATAGGTAGGTAGAGCGAAAAGCGGGTTTGTCCCGGCTCACTGTCGCATTCGATCAGGCCCTGGTGCTGGTGAATCAAATGCTGCGAAATGGTCAGCCCCAGTCCGGTGCCATCGGCCCGGCCGGAAATCATGGGGTAAAAAATGTTCTTGAGAATGTCCTGGGGAATGCCAGGGCCGTTGTCGACAATGTCGATGCGGCACACCAGCGGGTGGTGGTGTCGCCCGATGGTGTAGCGGCGCTGAATTCGGGTGACCAGTCGGATATCCGGTGCCTCGGTGCCACTTTCCAGCAGCGCCTGCATGGCATTGCGAGCAATGTTGAGCAGTGCCTGAATCAGCTGCTCTTTATCGGCATTCAGGTCCGGGATGCTGGGATCGTAGTCCCGGGTCAGGGTCACAGAACCGCTGCTCTCGGCCTTGATGATGGTTGCCACCCGCTCGAGCACTTCGTGAATGTTCAGCCACTGGCGCTGGGGCAACTGGTTCGGGCCGAGCATTCGGTCCACCAGATTGCGCAGCCGGTCGGCTTCATCAATGATCACCCCGGTGTATTCCTGCAGGTCGCTACCGGGCAGCTCCCGGGCCAGCAACTGCGCTGCGCCGCGAATGCCGCCCAGTGGGTTTTTGATCTCGTGGGCCATGCCGCGCACCAGATTGCGGGTGGTCTCCTGCGAGGAGGTCAGCATCTCTTCCCGGCTGATGCGCAGGAGGCGGTCGATGGGCTGGATTTCGATGACCAGTCCGGAGGCCTCACCAAAGGGGGTGACCGTGTAGTCCACGGTAATCTGGCCGCCGGTCAACAGCTGCCATTCGGCGTGGCGCTTGGTGTAGTGGTTGGCCTGTTCGGCGGCGGATTTGAGCTGTCCGGGGGTCTCGCTGGACTCGAAGAAAAACTGGGTAAGCGGCTCGCCAAGGGTTCGCTCGCAACTGACGGCGAGCAGGGCCTCGGCGGCGGGGTTCATATGGCGCAACCGCAGCTCGCCGTCCACCAGAATGATGGCGGTGCTCAGGCTGTCCAGCAGCGGCTTGTGAAGATCTCCGGTACTCACTCTCGGATCGACTCCCGGTCTGATTGAAGAAAGGCGGCTGGTGTGCGGCTCTATGCACTGAAATGGAGCCCGCCCTCAGGGCTGGTCTATGCAAAAAGCAATCCAACTGCGTATCGGCGGAAAGGCCCATTTTTGGGCGCTTCCGGAGAGGAGTGTAGGCGAGTTCGAAGGGGTGTGCACCATGTTGGTGCTTGTGGCGCAAAGCTCTGCCGTTCGCGCCATCAAACAGTGCGTTGAGGCGAGATCAGCTGCCACCGCGGGGAATGACGCTGGGGCGGTGCACATGAATGGTGATCGGCGCGGTCGCTGCCAGGCTCTGGCCTTGGGGATCCAGGATTTCGACCCGAACGGTATGCGTCCCCCGATAGATTTCCCGGACAATATGCTGGGTCGACCGGGTTTCGGCAACTGGGTCGCCGTCCAAGTAATAGACCAGTGCGTGCCCGGGCTGCAGGGCTGGTTGCAGCCGAACGGCTATGGGCAGGTCTCGCTGACCGGGAGGGACGCTGCTGTCGGGCTGGGGGGAGACGATTTCAATCGAATAGCCCACCGGGCCGGGGGCTTCCTCGTCGGCGGTGGCTCGGCGCTGGGGTGAGACTGGCTGCCCGGGGACGTTGTTGACCGGAGGCAGCTCGTCGGAGGCGTCTTCCTGAACGCCGCGGGGCGGCTTGTCCGAGTAGCTGACCCGTCCCTCTTCATCCACGGTTTTGTAGATGGGTTGGGCCACTGTCAGGAGGCTGAACAGCATCAGGGTGATAAGCAACAGTGCAGATCGCATAAAGGAGTCCCGTGTCGGCCTTTGTGGTGGCGGGGTACAGTAAAGCTTACTCCTTGGACCCATAAAAACAAAAGCCCGTTCAGTCACCTGAACGGGCTTTTGGTCATTCACCGGCTCGAAAGCCGGTTTTTACCGCGAATTGGCAGCTAGTGCCTACAGCGGTTGTTAGCAGCTAGCGCCCGCGGCGTTTTAGCAACTATAGTACAGCTCGAACTCAACCGGGTGCGGGGTCATGTTCAGGCGCTCGATCTCTTCACGCTTCAGGTCGATGAAGGCATCGATCACGTCGTCAGTGAACACACCACCGGCCTTCAGGAAGTCGCGGTCTTCGTCCAGAGCGTCCAGAGCCTGTTCCAGGCTGGAAGCCACGGTCGGGATAGCCTTGCCTTCTTCCGGCGGCAGGTCGTACAGGTTCTTGTCGGCGGGGTCGCCGGGGTGGATCTTGTTCTGTACACCGTCCAGGCCTGCCATCAACAGAGCCGCGAACGCCAGGTAGGGGTTGGCGGTCGGGTCGGGGAAGCGGGTCTCGATACGACGGGCCTTGTCGCTGTTTACGTACGGAATCCGGATGGAGGCCGAACGGTTGCGGGCGGAGTAAGCCAGCATCACCGGGGCTTCAAAGCCGGGTACCAGACGCTTGTACGAGTTGGTAGAGGCGTTACAGAAGGCGTTCAGCGCGCGAGCGTGCTTGATGATACCGCCGATGTAGTACAGAGCGGTTTCGCTCATGCCAGCATAGCCGTCGCCAGCGAACTGGTTCTTGCCGTCTTTGGAGAAAGACTGGTGCACGTGCATACCAGAGCCGTTGTCACCGATCAGCGGCTTGGGCATGAAGGTGGCGGTCTGGCCGAAGGCGTGCGCCACGTTGTGTACGCAGTACTTCAGGATCTGCACTTCGTCCGCTTTCTTCACCAGGGTGTTGGCGCCAACGCCAATTTCACACTGGCCGGCAGTCGCCACTTCGTGGTGGTGAACTTCAATTTCCAGACCCATGGCTTCCATAGCGTCACACATGGCGCCACGCAGGTCGTTCAGGGAGTCGACCGGAGGTACCGGGAAGTAGCCGCCTTTCACGCCCGGACGGTGACCGGTGTTGCCGCCGTCATAGCTTTCGCTGGAAGACCAGGCCGCTTCTTCGGAGTTGATCTTGTAGAAAGCGCCGCCCATGGTGGCGTTCCACTGAACACTGTCGAACACGAAGAATTCGGGCTCCGGACCAAACAGGGCAACGTCACCCAGGCCGGTGGACTTCAGGTACTCTTCAGCGCGCAGACCGATGGAGCGCGGGTCGCGGTCATAGCCCTGCATGGTCATCGGCTCAACGATGTTGCAGCGCACAATGACGGTGGGGCTGTCAGAGAAGGGGTCCATAATGGCGGTGTCGTCGTCCGGCATCAGGATCATGTCGGAGTCGTTGATGCCTTTCCAGCCATTGATGGAAGAGCCATCAAACATCTTGCCGTCTTCAAAGAAGTCTTCGTCCACATCTTTGGCGGGGATGGTGACGTGCTGCTCTTTACCGCGAGTGTCGGTAAAGCGCATGTCGACCCAACGCGCTTCGTGTTCTTTGATCAGGTCCAGTGTTTTTTTAGACATTGAATGCCTCCAATTGAGAATAGCCCGGGGGCTACGGATAAGAAAACCTGTGCATTAAACCGTGTTTTCACGCTGGCGGCTACATCGGATTGTGACGATCTTGCCAGCGCCAGTGTGCGATAAAGGGGCAAGATGTGTGCCATCGTGCGCAAAAGCGGCAGATCGGGGCGTTCAGCGGGGTTTCTGCACCAAGATGGATGTTGTCGTGATCTAAAATAGTGCACGAAACCGCCAATACGCACCATTGTGGTGCGACCGATCTTTTTGTTTGGGGTGGCCGCATGATTTATAATGCGCGCCTTTCCCGCAAGACAAGTTCTTCAACAGTAGGCGTTCATGCATTTTATCGTCAAGGTTTTTCCCGAAATCATTATCAAGAGCCCGCCGGTGCGCAAGCGCTTCATCAAGCAGCTGCGCGACAACCTGCGTCGGCTTTTGCAGCCGCTGTCGGAGGATATTCAGGTCAAGCGGGATTGGGAAAAGGTCGAAGTGCAGGCTCCTGGGGCCGACGAGCGGCTGACGCGGCAGGTGGCCGATGTACTGGCCCGCACGCCGGGTATCGACGCCTTTGCGTTGGTGCAGGCCTACCCTCTGGGGGATCTGGACGATATTCTGGCCAAAACCCGGGCCCGCTGGGCCGAGGCTCTGGCGGGCAAGACCTTCTGTGTGCGGGTCAAGCGCAGTGGTAAGCACGACTTCAGCTCCACCGACATCGAGCGCTATGTCGGCGGCGGGCTGCTGCAGCAGACCCAGGCGGCGGGCGTCAAACTGCGCGACCCGGACATTACCGTGCGGCTGGAGGTCAAGCGCCAGTGGCTGTTTGTGCTGGAGAATTTGCGCCGCGGGCTCGGTGGCTACCCCCTGGGCGCTCAGAACGATGGCGTCCTGTCTCTGGTGTCCGGTGGCTTCGACTCCATTGTGGCGAGCTACCTCACCATGAAGCGGGGCATGCGCACCCACTTCTGTTTTTTCAGCCTCGGCGGTCATGCCCACGAGATGGCGGTCAAGGAGGTGTCTTACTATCTGTGGCAGAAGTACGGGGCCTCCCACAATGTTCAGTTTGTCACCGTGCCCTTCGAAGGGGTGGTTGCCGAGATTCTGGAAAAGGTCGACAACGCCTACATGGGGGTGATCCTCAAGCGGATGATGCTGCGCGCCGCCAGCCGGGTTGCCGAAGAGCTGGACCTGAAGGCCCTGGTGACCGGTGAAAGTGTCGCCCAGGTGTCCAGCCAGACCATCCCCAATCTGAACGCCATTGATCGGGCCACGGATACCCTGGTGCTACGGCCGCTGATTGCCATGGACAAGCGGGATATCATCCAGTTGTCCCGGGATATTGGCACCGAAACCTACTCGGCGAATGTGCCGGAGTACTGCGGGGTGATTTCGGTGCGCCCGACCACCAACGCCAAATTGCACCGGGTGGAGTCCGAAGAGGCCCGCTTCGATTTCACCGTGTTGGAGCGGGCCCTTGAGGATCGCGCGCAGACGCCGATACATCACTTGGTGGACGCAGGTGAAACGGAACTGGATGTGGCGGTTGAGCCGCAGGTGGGCGAGGGCGATGTGGTCATTGATATTCGCCATCCCGACGAAGCGGGGCTCAAGCCCCTCGCGTTGACTGCAGATCAGTTGCTGGAAATTCCGTTTTTCAGGCTTAATGGTCAGTTCGGGAAGCTGGATCCGCAGCGCCGCTACCTGCTGTACTGCGAAAAAGGGGTGATGAGTCAGCTGCACGCGGCCCACCTGATGGATGCGGGCCATCGCAATATTGGTGTTTATCGGCCGGAGTAGGGCCGCCTCAGGAGAGTCAGAGCATGTCCCGACCCGCTGCGCGGTCCCGAAATGAATCTGCAGGCCAGAAATGGGCGCTGGTGGGCATCGCTTTTCTGTTGGTATTTCTCTCGGTCGGCTCAACGCTGTACGTCACCGGTATTCCCGCAGGGCTGTGGGGCTCGCGCGACGCCGAGGAGGCCCGGTACCGGCATACAACGCTGACGGATGCCGAGGCGGTCTGTACGGCTCACGCCCGGGAGGTGTTCGGGCGCCGGCTGACCAACCTGAGAGTGGACCGGTTTTCCAGCCGCCTCGACCGTGGGGACAATCAGTACAAGGTGTTCATGGAGGCGGATATCTATCCCAACCGCACCCGAGAAGGCGTGGCGCTGGAAACCTTCATCAACTGCTTTACCGCCACCGACTCAACGGACATCGAACTGTTCCAATATGCCAAAGACGGCACCCAGTTCATCGCGCCGGGCGAGGAAGAGAAGGGAATGTTTGGTTTGTAAGGCCCTTTCGGGCCGCTCTGAACGGACTTTTTTGTCTTTTTACGCACTTTTCCCGCAATTTTCATATCTGTGAAGCCTTCTGGCAGGTATAATGCCCGCCTTTTTCCAGAGTCCTCCCTCCTGAGAGTTTTCATGACAGACCAATCCGCTATTCAGAATTTGCGTAACATCGCCATTATCGCCCACGTTGACCACGGCAAAACCACCCTGGTCGATAAACTGCTGTCCCAATCCGGCACCCTGGACCGACGCAGCGAAGGCGCCGAGCGGATCATGGATTCCAACGATCAGGAGCGTGAACGCGGCATTACCATTCTGGCCAAGAACACGGCCATTCGCTGGAATGACTACCGCATCAACATCGTGGACACCCCCGGACACGCCGACTTCGGCGGTGAGGTCGAGCGGGTACTGTCCATGGTGGACTCGGTGCTGCTGCTGGTAGACGCCGTCGACGGCCCCATGCCCCAGACCCGCTTCGTGACCAGCAAGGCCTTTGAAAAAGGCCTGCACCCGATTGTGGTAGTGAACAAGGTTGACCGCCCCGGCGCCCGTCCGGACTGGGCCGTGGACCAGGTGTTCGACCTGTTTGACCGTCTGGGCGCCACCGACGAGCAGCTCGATTTCCCGATCATCTACGCCTCGGCCCTGAACGGTGTGGCGGGCATGGAGCCGGACGAGCTGGCCGACGACATGACCCCGCTGTTCCAGATGATCGTCGATAACGTGAAGGCACCGGATGTCGACATCGAAGGCGATTTCCAGATGCAGGTTTCCGCGCTGGACTACAACAGCTATGTGGGCGTCATCGGTGTGGGCCGCATTACCCGCGGCAGCCTCTCGCCCAACCAGCAGGTGATTGTGGCTCGTCCCGACGGGAAAACCCGCAAGGCCAAGGTCTTGCAGGTGATGGGCTATCACGGCCTGGAGCGGGTGGAAACCACGCGCGCCACCGCCGGCGACATCGTCTGTATCACCGGTATTGATGGTCTGGATATCTCCGACACTCTGTGCAGCCCGGAGAATGTCGATCCGCTGCCCGCATTGAGTGTGGACGAGCCCACTGTCAGCATGACCTTCCAGGTCAACGACTCGCCCTTCGCCGGTAAGGAAGGCAAGTTCGTCACCTCACGCAACATCCGCGAGCGTCTGGATCAGGAATTGATTCACAACGTGGCTCTGCGGGTTCGTCAGGGCGACAGCCCGGACAAGTTCGTGGTCTCCGGTCGCGGTGAGCTGCACCTGTCGGTGTTGATTGAAAACATGCGCCGGGAAGGCTTTGAGCTGGGTGTTTCCCGCCCGGAAGTCATCCAGAAGGAAATCGACGGCCAGATCCAGGAGCCGTTCGAGCAGGTGGTGATCGACGTTGAAGAACAGCACCAGGGCGCGGTGATGGAAGAGCTGGGCCTGCGCAAAGCGGAAATGACCAATATGGAGCCGGACGGTAAAGGTCGGGTGAAGTTGGAGTTCATGGTTCCCTCGCGCGGTTTGATCGGTTTCCGCGGCCAGTTCCTGACCCTGACGTCCGGTTCGGGCATCATGACCAGTATTTTTGACCACTACGGCCCGGTCAAAGCGGGTGAGGACCACAAGCGTCAGAACGGCGTGTTGGTTTCTATGGTCAAGGGCAAGACGCTGGCTTACGGTCTGCACCCGCTGCAGGATCGCGGCCGTCTGTTCATTGACGCTGGCGTTGAGGTCTATGAAGGTCAGATCGTTGGTCTGCATTCGCGGAACAATGATCTGGTGGTGAATCCGACCAAGGCGAAGCAACTGACCAACGTGCGTGCCTCCGGCACCGATGAGAACCTCACCCTGTCGCCACCGGTTCGTCATACCCTGGAGCAGGCGCTGGAGTTTATCGAGGATGACGAGCTGGTGGAAGTCACACCAGAGAGCATCCGCCTGCGCAAAAAACTGCTCACCGAAAACGAGCGTAAGCGCGCGAAGAAGTAAGACCCAAAGAAGTGGTTCTTAGACGGTGCGGTGGGGTGGAGGTATGTGGTTCATAGACCCGCCGTGAACCCATCCATGGGGGCTTCTCGTCGACATCCATGTCTCCGAGAGTCTATGAACCACATACCTCCACCCCACCTCTCTGCCAGCGAATTAACTGCGCCCTTTTTCCCGGGGTGCGGCACGGCCAAATCCGACACCTCCGACTAGAGATACAACGGGTAGTTAGTTGGCACTTAGGCATCTGCGGGGTACACCCGTCGGAGACTCTCTGAGGCATGGATGCCGATGAGAAGCCCCCATGGACGGGTTCACGGCGGGTCTCCGACGGGTGTACCCCGTAGATGCCGAACCTTTCAGAAACCCCCAATACCCAGCCCTTTGAATCTCCCCAAACACCCGCTATAGTCCCGGTACAAAAACCAAAACCGGGAGAGAGACAATGAATTATCAACCCTTTTGGCGTTTGGCCAGCATAGTCTTGCTGTCCGTCGCTACTCTGTACGCCTGCACTATCAATACCAACACCAATCCTTCCGTTTCAACCACCAACCGACCGCTATCCGTCTGGATGGCCGACTCCGACATTGAACGCAACCCCGAAGGCTGGATGGTCGATTTTCGGGAAACCCCCAAATGGGAATACACCCATGGCCTGATGATGACCGCCCACGAACGCGTGTGGCGGGCTACCGGCGAGGAGCGGTTTTTCGATTACCTGGAAGACTTCGCCGACTTCATGATCAGCGACGACGGCGATATCAGAACTTACGACCAGAGCCTGTACAACATTGATCGGGTGAATCCGGGCAAGTTTCTGATCGGACTTCATCAGGAAACCGGCGAAGACAAGTACTGGCTGGCGATCGAGCAATTGCGCGGTCAAATGCGCGACCATCCGCGCACGAGTGAGGGCGGCTTCTGGCACAAAAAAGTGTACCCGCATCAGATGTGGCTAGACGGCCTGTATATGGGCACGCCGTTTCTTTCCCGGTATGCGGCCACCTATGGTGAGCCCGAGCTGTACGATGACATCATCAATCAGTTCCGTCTGGTGGCGAAACATCACTGGAACGCCGAGGGGCAGTTTTTCTATCACGGCTGGGATGAAAGTCGGGAGCAGCGTTGGGCGGATTCCGAGACGGGGCTGTCTGAGCTGCCCTGGGGGCGGGCCATGGGCTGGTTGGCCATGGCGATTGTCGATGTACTTGATGACCTGCCGGAGCAACACCCCGACCGCGACGTGATGCTGGATATCGCCGACAAAATGGCCCGCGCCATCGAAACCCATCGCGACCCGGAGTCGGGTGTCTGGTGGCAGGTGGTGAATATGGGTGGGCGCGATGGTAATTACCTCGAGTCTTCGGCGTCAACCATGTTCACTTACTTCCTGCTCAAAGGCAGCGAGCAGGGTTATATCGACGAGCGGTATCGAGCTTTGGGGCTGAGTGCTTATCAGCGAGTGGTGGATGAATTTATCCGCCATAACGATGACGGAACGATCAGCATCACCAACGTCTGTGCGGTTGCCGGGTTGGGTGGTGATCCATACCGGGAGGGCACCTATGACTATTACATCAGCGAGCCGCGCCGGGCAGATGACCCCAAGGCGGTCGGGCCCTTTGTCATGGCGTCGCTTCTGTACGAGGACATGACCGGAGCTTATTGATGCTGGAATGGTTGCTGGGGTTTATGGCGCTGGGGGTGGTCACCGGGTTGGTGGCCGGCCTGTTCGGCATCGGCGGTGGTGGCCTGATGGTTCCGGTGCTCACCTTGCTGTTTGCGGCTCAGGGGCTACCCGAGGCGCATCTGGTGCACCTGGCTTTGGGCACGTCCATGGCCGCCATTGTGCCCACGGCGGTAGCCAGCTTGCGGGCCCATCACGGTCACAAAGCGGTGCTCTGGCCCGTGGTGGCACGCATGGCACCGGGGGTGTTGGTGGGGACCTTCGCGGCCACCTTCCTGGCGGCCTGGTTGACCCCGAAACCGCTAGCGATCTTCTTTTCGGTGTTCATGGCCTATGTCGCCTTGCAGATGATTCTGAACCGTCGTCCCGAACCTTCCCGCCAGTTGCCCGGAACGCCTGGGCTGGTCGGTGTGGCGTCGGGTATCGGCGGCGTCTCGGCGCTGGTGGCCATTGGTGGCGGCACCCTGACCGTGCCGTTTCTGACCTGGTGCAATGTGCGCCTGCCAGTAGCCATTGGCACCTCGGCGGCGGTGGGGCTGCCCATCGCCGTGGCCGGTGCCATCGGGTATATGGTGAATGGGTGGGGGGTGCCGGGGTTACCGGCGCATACCCTGGGCTATGTTTATTGGCCCGCCGTGCTGGCGATTGCGTCCATGAGCTACCTGACCGCGCCCGTGGGTGCCAGGTTGGCGCACCGGCTACCGGTGACCTGGCTCAAGCGGTTGTTTGCCCTGTTGCTGGTGGGGCTGGCCATCGAAATGCTGCGCACGGTCATCTAGCCTTTAGGGCTTCGATAGCGCTCGTCTTTGGGTGGAATCATATCGCCGTCTTCATCCATGTCCGGGAACGGCAGTCCGTAGCGCTCGCAATAGCGGACCATCTGCGGGTGCATCCAGCGAAACAGAATCTCCCGCACCGCCGGATCCCACTCGTCCAGTTCGCGATCGTACATACCCCGCTGCTGACGTTGGTGCATGGCCTCCTGCAGAATGATTGCGGCAGCCACACTCACGTTGTAACTCTCCACCATGCCAATAATGGGAATGGTCAGGTGCTCGTCGGCCTGCTCGGCGGCGTAGTCGCTCAGGCCTTCTTTTTCAGCCCCCATCACCAGCGCGAAGGGCTGGGTGTAATCGGCCTCCCGGTAGTGCATGGCGCGGTCGGACCAGTGCGCGGCGTAGAGTTTGAAGCCCTTGTCCCGAAGCACACCCATGCCGGTCTGAATGTCCGGGTGGACGACGGTACCGGTAAAGCGCCCGCTGCCCCCGGCGGTGTGGTGATAAACCAGCCGACCTCGACTAGGTTGGACCATATGGATTTCCGCCATACCCACGGCATCGGCGGTGCGCAGCATGGCGGAAATATTCTGGGCTTTGTGAACCTGATCGGTCAGCAGCGTCATATCGTGCTGACGCTGGCGCAGGACCTGTTTGAATTTCTCGAAACGGGCGCGGGACATAGGCGAAGGTGTGGTTGAGTTAAAACGCGCGATTATAGCATCGCGGGAGGGTCACGGCGGGTGCGCTTCGCTTACCNNATCGAAGCGCACCCGCCGTTACTAAGGGCGGATTAAAGCTCCCGACGCAACACATCCACAATGGCTGCAATATGGTCTTCCCGGTCATTCAAGGCTGGAATGTAATGATAGGTCTCGCCGCCGGCTTCCATAAAATACTCGCGGTTTTCCTCTTCCAACTCTTCCAGCGTTTCCAGGCAGTC
>NZ_DGMV01000082.1:111293-122287 GCF_002388575.1 Marinimicrobium sp. UBA4509 | reverse complement strand
TCTTCCAGCGTTTCCAGGCAGTCGGCGCTGAACGCTGGCGACAGTATGGCAATGTGCTTGATGCCATCCTTTGGAAGCTGCTTGAGGGTGTCATCGGTGTAGGGCTTGAGCCACTCTTCCCGACCGAAACGGGACTGGAAGGTAGTCATGCACTGCGACTCTTCCAGCCCCAGCTTTTCCCGCACCAGACGGGTGGTCTTGTGGCACAGGCAGTGATACGGATCTCCGTTGTCGAGATAGCGCTTGGGCGTGCCGTGGTAGGAGAACAGAAATTTCTCCGGCATGCCGTGCTCGTTGATATGGTCCTGCACGCTCTGGGCCAGGGCGCTGATGTACAGCGGATTGTCCACGTAGCCGCTGATGAAGCTGATCGAGGGGACCCAGCGCCAGGTTTTCAACTCATCGGCCAGGGCGTCGAAGGTGGAGGCCGTGGTGGGAGCGGCGTATTGGGGATACAGCGGCAGCACCACGATGCGCCGGATACCCAGCTCCTGAAATTCCCTCATTACCTTGGGTATGGATGGGTTGCCATAGCGCATGGCGAGTTTGACGATCACCTCATCCCCAAGGGCTTTTTGCACGGCACCGCGCTGGTGTTGGCTGATCACCAGCAGTGGTGAGCCTTCATCGCTCCAGACCGAGGCGTAGGCTTCAGCGGACTTCTTCGGTCGCACTCGCAGGATGATGCCGTGGAGGATGATTTTCCACAGCAGGCGCGGGACTTCAATGACCCGTGGGTCGGACAGGAACTCCGCCAGGTAGCGGCGCAGTGCCGGCGCAGTGGGGGCGTCGGGCGTGCCCAGGTTAGTGAGCAGCACCCCGGTTTTCTGTTGGGTGCGGCGGGTCTCATCCGAGGGGTTGTGAAAACGCTCTTCGACGCGGTCGTTGACCGCCCGGTATTGCTGGCTCATGAAGTCTCCTGTCTGTTGGCCTGACCGCAAACATAACGGGTTGCGGGGAATAATGCTACCGCCGGTTCTGGTTTGATCCAGCGGTCCCTGGCAAGCGTATTCTCGAGCAATGGATAAGAGGTTGTACCCGTGATGAATCGTTCTACTGCTAAGCGCTCAATAGAAGCAGATATTCCCACTCCACAGCCTGGGCAGACCCTTGCCACCTTGTATTACGACGGTTTGTGCCCTTTGTGTCAGCGAGAGATGACTTTATTGAAGCGTCTCAAGTCGGCGCAGCTGCGCTTGCTGGATATCCACAAGCAGTGGCAGCTCCCGGCGGAGCAGCGCGAGGCCATGTTGCGTCAGCTGCATCTGCGCCTGCCCGATGGCCAGTGGCTGGTGGGCGCCGATGCCAGCGTTGAGGCCTGGCGTTACACCCGCGTGGGGTGGCTGCTCAAGCCGCTGCGTTGGCCGGTGTTCGGCCCGGTGGTCGATCGGGTGTACCGGCGCTGGGCGAAGCGGCGTTTCAAGCGGCTGTACGGCAGTGGCCGCTACCTGTGTACCTTGCCTGAGGAGGCGCAAAATGATCCCTGAAGCGAGTCGTTCGGAGCGTCGTGCGGTGGTGATGAGTTTTGCCGACTGTGCGCATTACCTGGTCGGTTATACCGAAACGCCAGTGGGTTGGGCGGATGAGATCGAGGTGGTGCGCGATGCCCGTGGGCGGGCGGAGAAGTTTCCCAGCCTGTATGCGGCCAAGCGGTGGTTGGCTCAGCACGGAGCCGATAAAGCCTGGTTGGTGATGCAGACACCCTACGATGAAATGGTGGGGCGGCCGACGCCGGAAGAGACGATGAGTGAGATTCCGTTGGTGCTGGTGGAGCAGAATCACCGCTAGCTCCTTGCGTCGGGTTACGGCCTTTGGCCTAACCCGACCTACTGAAAGTGTGGCGGTGAGCTATGTAGGTCGGGTTAGTGTGGCAGATTACGCGCTGCGCGCTCCGATGCGTCGGACCGATCCGTCCTACTGAGAGGGCTATGTAGGTCGGGTTAGGCCAAAGGCCGTAACCCGACAATTCTTACCGTTCCTTCAGCCTGCTGACTACTTCGCCGGCTCAACCTTCAGAATTTCCCCATTGCGATCGTCGGTCAACAGGTACAGGTTGCCATCCGGTCCCTGCTCAATGTCCCGCAGGCGCTTGCCGATGCTTTCATCGAACATCCGCTCCTCGTGCGTCACTTTCTCGCCATCAAGCTCGAGGCGCGATACCAGTTGGAACTTGAGGGCAGTAACCAGCAGGTTGCCCCGCCACTCGGGGAACTGATTGCCGGTGTAGAAAATCATCCCGGCGTTGGCGATGGACGGATCCCAGTAATGCACCGGCTGCTCCATGCCTTCTTTTTCGGTGCCTTCACCAATTTTGCCACCACCGTACTGTTCACCGTAGGTGATGATCGGCCAGCCGTAATTGTTACCGGCCCGGGTCACGTTGATTTCATCACCGCCCTGGGGGCCATGTTCGCCAGTCCAGAGCTCGCGGGTGTCCGGGTGCAGATCAGCGCCCTGGACGTTGCGGTGGCCGTAGGACCAGATTTCCGGCTGGGTGTCTTTATCGCCCACGAATGGGTTGTCATCGGGCACGCTGCCATCGGGGTGGATGCGGGCCACGGTGCCGATGTGGCTGTCTAGCTCCTGGGGGTAGTTGTCTTCAAAATCCTGCTGGCGATCCCCCATGGTGATAAACAGGGTGCCGTCGTCGCGGAACACCAGGCGGGAGCCGAAGTGGCCATTGCTGCGCACTTTGGGTTGCTGGCTGAAAATGACCTCCACGCCCTGCAGTTCATCCTGGGCGTTGGGCATCAACTTGCCGCGGGCAACGGCAGTGCTGGTGCCGCCTTCGCCGGGTTCGGAAAAGCTGAAGTACACCCAGCGGTTGTCGACAAAGTCGGGGTCAATGGCCACATCCAGCAGGCCCCCCTGGCCGCGGCTGGCAATCTCGGGCAGGCCCTTGAGTGCGGGACCCTTGGTGCCGTCGGCGCCGACAATCCGCAGGTCACCGGAGCGCTCGGTGACCAGCATGTCACCGCCGGGGAGGAAGGCCATGCCCCAGGGGTTGCTCAGTCCGTCGGTCACCGTTGTGACCTTCAGCTTGGCCTTCTCGGTTTCGATGATGGTGGCGTGATCGTCCGCTTGAGCGCCAGCGGCCATCAGGCCCAGTGCGGCGCAGGCCAGCACGGGCGATAGGCGGGTCAGTAGTGAAGCCATGGTCAGTCTCCTCAAATCAGTGAAAAAGGGTGTGACCTGATGATACGCAGCCCAAGTGGGTTTGAATCAGTGGGCGAGGATGTCAGGCACTGTGAAGAATGGTGTATACAGCCTAGCACAGGCCGTGTGAAGAAGGGTTAAGCGCGGGGCCGAAGGCCCGCGCGCTCAATGGTACGGATTCAGCGTTTGAGGTCCGCCACGGCGAAGTAGGCCGGTTTGGGTTGTATATCGCGATCGAACAGCAGTGGGTAGTTGGTGCGACCACCCACCGGGAAGTTGTTTTTCCAGGATTCGCCATCGTGGGTGCCCCAGAGGGTAATCCGGTCGATCTTGTCCCGATGCTTGAGGAACAGCTTGAACATTTCGACGTAGCGCTCGGTCAGTCGCTCCTGCATGTCCTCGGGCAGGCCGTCCGGGTAGGGGTTCAGCTCGTCGGCATACTCGAAGTTGTCCGAAATGTTTGCCCCGGTGTGCTCCCAGGCGACCGGCAGCACGTCCACTTCCAGCTCGGTGCAGTGAATGCGCATGCCTTCGGCGGCGTAGGCCTCGATGCTGGCTTCGAATTCACTCAGGTCCGGGTAGTCCAGGCCCACGTGGCTCTGCAGGCCCACGCCGTGAATCGGTACGCCGCGCTTTTTGTAATCGCGCAGCACGTTGACCAGAAACTCCCGCTTGCCCGGGTTGTGCATATTGTAGTCGTTGTAGATCAGGTGTGCGTCCGGGTCCATTTCGTGGGCCAGGCGGAAGGCGCGCTCGACATAGTCGGCGCCGCCCATGGTTTTGAACCAGGCGCTCTCTCTCCAGCCCTTGTCTTCATCGATCGCTTCGTTGACCACATCCCAGATCTTGATTTTGCCTTTGTAGCGCTCCACCAGGGTGCGAATGTGGGTGTCCATCCGCTTGATCAGCTCCTGACGGTCAATGGGGCGGCCGTTCGGGTAGACGAAAAAGTCCTCAGGCACCTGGGAGTGCCACACCAGGGCGTGACCGACGATGTCCATATTGTGCTGCAGGCCGAACTCGACAAAGCGGTCCGCCAGCTCCCAGTCCCACTCGCCCTGGCGGGGCTGGACCAGCGCGGACTTCATGCAGTTCTCGGCGGTGATGGAGTTGAACTCCTTGGCGATCAGGGCTTTCAAGTGCTGGTCGTCGTTGGCCAGAGTCTGATTGCTGATGGCGGTGCCCACCAGGAAGTCATCCCCGTAGAGATTTTTCAGTCCGGTGCGTTCGGCGGCACCGTTGATGGCACAGGCCTTGAGATTGGCCAGGGCCGCCAGTGAAGCGCTGCCCAGCAGGAATTTGCGTCGGGAGATGGGGTTCATAAGCATGACCTGTCATGTTTGGGCCCGACCTGAACGGCGGGCGTCTATCTTATATTCAGGGTGACCATTAAAGCATGGATAACGGCGCTGGAAAAGTCTTTGGCGCCACTCGTGCCCCAGGGACACGGAGGAATCTGCCGCCGTTCGCGGCGCGGGGGTTGCATCTTCTCTACACTGGGTTATAAAGGCACATCGAGTTTATAAAAACCGTTTCTGGCACAGCATTAAAGGGCCACTATGCTCACCTACTTCCCCGAAATCAAACCTTACGAGCGCCACCAGGTTCCGGTTGGCGATGGTCATCAGCTCTACGTGGATGAGTCCGGTAACCCCGATGGCATCCCGGTGCTGTTCGTTCATGGTGGGCCCGGTGCCGGCTGTGGGCGGTATGATCGTCGCTACTTTGACCCGGAGTGTTATCGCATCATCCTGTTTGATCAGCGCGGTGCCGGTCGATCCACCCCCCACGCCAGCCTGGAGGGTAACAACACCCAGGCGCTGGTGGACGACATGGAGGAGATTCGCCGCTTCCTGGGGGTGGAGAAGTGGGTCCTGTTTGGCGGCTCCTGGGGCTCGACGCTCAGCTTGGTGTATGCCGAAACCCACCCGGAGCGGGTCCTCGGGCTGATCCTCAGGGGCATTTTTCTGTGCCGGCCGAAGGATCTGGCGTGGTTTTATCAGGGCGGGGCCGCCCATGTATTTCCCGATTACTGGAAGGACTTCCTGCAGCCGATTGCCGAAGCCGACCGGGGCGAACTGATTTCGGCCTACTACCGATTGCTCACCGGCGACAACGATCTGCTCAAGATGGGGGCGGCCAAGGCCTGGTCCATCTGGGAGGGACGCTGTGCCACCCTGCGACCCAATCACGAGGTGGTGGAGTCCTTCTCCAAGCCCCATCGCGCCCTGGCCCTGGCCTGTATCGAAGCGCACTACTTCGTGAATCAGGCCTTTCTGGAACCGGATCAGATTGTGCGCAACGCCCATCGGTTGTCCGGTATCCCGGGGGTGATTGTCCACGGCCGATACGACATGGTGTGTCCGCTGGACAATGCGTTCGAGCTACAACAGGCCTGGCCCGACGCCGAGTTGCAGATTATCCGCGAGTCCGGGCATTCGGCGTCCGAACCCGGCACCGTCGATGCCCTGGTGCGGGCCACCGAAGATATGGTTCGTCGGTTGCGCCACGAAGAAGATAACCTGGCCTGAGGTCGCTTTCGATGTTGGGTCTGATTCAGCGTGTCAAACACGCCAGTGTTGAGGTGGAGGGGCAAACGGTAGGCCGAATTGATTCCGGACTGCTGTTATTCCTGGGGGTCGAAAAAGAAGACGATGAGGCGAGCGCCGAGGCGTTGTTGAAAAAGGTTCTGGCTTATCGTGTGTTCCCGGATGCGGAGGGGAAAATGAATCTGAACCTGCAGCAGGCCGGTGGCGGGCTGCTGGTGGTCTCACAGTTCACACTGGCGGCCGATACCCGCAAGGGCCTGCGACCGAGTTTCTCGCGGGCGGGCTCGCCGGCGTTGGCGGAATCGCTGTACGATCATTTTGTCCGTCGGGCCTGTGAGTTTCACGACCCGGTCGCCACCGGGGTGTTCGCCGCCGATATGCAGGTCAGTCTGCAGAACGATGGACCCGTGACGTTCATGCTGTCTAGTTGACGGTGGCAGCGTCGAGGCTGAAGCGGGCACACAGATCCTCGGGCCAGGGGCGTATCCAGGCATCGCTCTGTTGAAGCAGGGCCGGGTCACTGTGTTGCGGGTTGCACAGGTAGAGTAGGGTGCGCTGCTCGAGGTTGAGCTGTTCAAACACCGCAATGATCAACGGGTGAGCCCGGAAAAATTCATCGAATGAGCCGTCGGCTCGCGCGCGCTTCAGACCTTCCTCGACCCGTTCGGCCAGCAGGGTATGCTCTCTGTTGACGTAAAAGTACACCGGCCAGGGGTAGGCCAGAACCAGGCTCGACTCAACAGTCAGGCCGCTGATGTCAAAACTCTCCGCTTCACTCATCACCTCCTGTGCCCCGCGCGGAAAGAAATCAAAACGCCCCGCCCGCAGCATCCGGAACAGGGACTCGTATTTACTGGTGGTGGTGACGGGAATCCCGTGCATCCGCAGTACCTGCACATCGAACCAACGCTCCCCTTGTCCGGCCCGAAATGCGCGCAAGTCTTCCAGGGTTTCCACCTGGTTAAACCGGGGTTGATCATCGGCCCGGATAAACGCAATGCGGTACCCCATCAGACCTTTCAGCAGGGGAAAGGGAATGGCCCGGAAGCGCTCGTCACGCTCGGGCATGACCGTGGCGTCAATGATGTGAATGTTTTCCTGGCGGGACAGTTCCTGATACAGGCGCGCCTGGGGTTTGGCCTGTTCAGACAGAATGACTTCACAGGGACCATGATCCTGGGCGGTTTTATCCAGCGCCAGTTGTAGCAGCTGGGCGAAGTAGTTGTAGTGGTCGTGGCGGACTTCTTCACGTAGCGGGAGTACCAGTTGATCCGTGGTCGTGCCGGGGCTCAGTTGGCAGGCGGCGCTGGCCGGGACACTGAGAAGGAGAAAGGGCAGGCTCGTTATGAGAGCCGCCAGCGCCTGAAAAAACCACCGGCTTTGCGACGTGCCTGGGCAGCCCTGGTCAGAGAGGGAAGCCTCCTGATGTAACGGTGGCAAAGGCTGGCTCACGGTGAATGATGGCTCCACAAGGAAATCGGACTAATCAAGTGTAGGAATACTCGCATTATCACACAAGCGTTTTGGCCAGGGCCGAATCCAGGCATCGGGCCGCTGAAGCAAAGCCGGATCCCGGTGGTGGGGGTGACACAGGTAGAGGGTGGTTCGCTCAAACAGGTTCAGCTCGGTAAACACTTCGCGAATTATGGGGTGGTCATTGAAAAACTGATCGAAGGAGCCATCGTCCATGGCTCGTCGCAAGCCGGTTTCCACCCGGTCCGCCAGCGCGACATTGTCTTTGTGAACGTAAAAATAAACCGGAGAGGGATAGGCCAACAGTAAATCCTGTTCAATGATCAAACCCTCGGTATCAAAATTGGCCTGCTCATCGAGAATTTCCTGAGCGCCGCGGGGGAAAAAATCGAACCGCTCCGCTTGCAGCATACGAAACAGGGATTCGTATTTCGGTGCGGTGACCACAGGGATGTCGTGGGCTTTCAGCAGCGTGGCATCAAACCAGTTTTCCCCCTGTCCGGCCCGAAATGTGCGCAGGTCATCCAGGGATTGGATGTTGGAGAAGGCTTCTTTATCTGATTCCCGGATAAAAAACAGTCGGTAACCCATCAATCCCTTCAGCAGCGGTACCGGTACCTCCCGAAAGCGCTCGCTGCGTTCCGGCGTTGCCGTGGCATCAATGATGTCGGCGCCGGTTTTACGTTCAAGGTCGAGGTAGCGGCGCACTTGCGGTTTGTAGCCTTCCGGAACGGTCACCCGGCAGGGACCGTACTCGGTTTCGGTTTTATCCAGGGCCAGTTGCAGCAAGTCTTCATAGTAACTGCGGTGGTCGTGCCTTGCTTCATGGCGCAGTGGTAACAGGACGCTCGGTACATCCTCGCCATCGCGCAGCGTACAGGCGGCTTCACTGGCCAATGGGGCGAGGGTTGCGGTCAGCCAAAGGGCAGGCAGGGACAACCAGCGGGACGCGCAGGCGCGGCCGGTTGCGCAAAAATCAGGCATGTCTCACTCTCGGTCACGACGTTGTGTTGACGGGGGCTATGGGTGCCCCTTCGTTTTGTCAGCTCTAATCAACAGTAGCCTATCGCCGGGAGAAAAGCCACAAGAAGTGGCGCAATAATCAACCTTTATTTACGCAGGATCAAGACCGCCAAACCGAGGGTCAACAAGGCCCAGCTCTCCGGGGGAATTTGCCCCCAGTCAATGCGCTCGGCCCAGGCGGTGAGGGGGCCGCCTAAATGGGGCCAGGCGGTAATACCGGAGCCGATCAGTGCCAGGGTGGCAATCACGGTACGCCGACGTCCGCGGCGCCGGTTCTGTTGCTGGCGCTGCAGCTCCTGGGTCTGGGCTTCCAGGTGGTGGGATACCTTGCTGAGGCTCTGCAGTTGTTGCAGGCCACCGAAAATCAGTTCCGGTACCTGCGGAAATTTTTCCATCCACTCCGGCGCGTAGCGCTGGAATTGTCCCCACAGTGCTTTGGGGTGGAAGCGATCTTTCAGCCAGCGCTCGAGGAAGGGGTGGGCGGTGACCCAAAGATCCAGGTCCGGATAGAGCTGGCGGCCCAGCCCTTCAATATTGAGCAGGGTTTTCTGCAACAACACCAGTTGCGGCTGGACTTCCATATCGAACCGACGCGCGGTGCGGAACAGACTCATCAACAGGTGCCCGAACGAAATGTCTTTCAGCGGTTTTTCAAAAATGGGCTCGCACACGGTGCGCACCGCGGCTTCGAGTTCCTCGACCCGGGTGCCCTCGGGGACCCAGCCGCTTTGCACGTGCAGCTCGGCGACCTGCCGGTAGTCGCGCCGGAACATGGCGAGCAGGTTGCGCGCCAGGTAGTACTGATCTTCCCGGGTCAGGGAGCCGACAATGGCCATGTCCACGGCAATGTACTTGGGGTATTCCGGGTTTTCAGTGGCGACAAAAATGTTGCCCGGATGCATGTCCGCGTGGAAAAAATTGTGCTCGAATACCTGCTTGAAAAATATCTCCACACCGCGTTCGGCCAGCGCTTTCATGTCCGTGCCCTGGGTGTGAAGTTCATCAATATGGGTCACGGGAATGCCGTGAATGCGCTCCATCACCAGCACGTTATTGCGGGTGTAGTCCCAGTAGATTTCCGGGACATACAGGAGCGCAGAGCCATCGAAATTGCGCCGAAGCTGGGAGGCATTGGCCGCTTCGCGTTGCAGATCCAGCTCATCGAAAATGGTATTGCGGTAGTCGCGTACCACATCCACCGGGTGCAGGCGTTTGCCGTCGATGCTGTAACGCTCCACCAGTCGGGCGATCATCATCAGCAGACGAACGTCCTGCTCGATGATCCGCTCGATACCGGGGCGGACAATTTTAATGACCACACGTTGGCCATTGTGCAGGGTGGCGCCGTGCACCTGGGCCACCGACGCCGAAGCCAGCGGCTCCTGCTCGTAGCTGGCAAACACGGTATCGACGCTTTCCCCCAGGCCCCGCTCAACCAGAGCACGAAATTCGGACTTGTCGAACGGCGGCACCTTGTCCTGCAGTCGATTCAGATCGTCCATCATGTCCGGCGGAACCAGATCAGGACGGGTTGAGAGCAGCTGACCAAACTTGATGAAAATCGGGCCCAAGTCTTCCAGCGCCCGGCGCAGTCGTTCCCCCCGGGTCATCTTGCCGGCAGGTTTGAGTTTGCACGGCAGCAGGAACAGCCGCACATACCAGGGCAACTGACCGGGCGGAATCAACAGATCCAGGCGGTAGCGCCAGATGACGAAACTGATGGTGAGCAGGCGACGGAGTACGACTAACACGCTTAGTCCTTAGTGGTTCGGTGCAAAAGAGTCTGCAAGTGTTGAATTCTCGCTTCGGTGCGCTCCAGCGCCAAGGCCAGCTCGTCCACTTCCCGATAGAAATTGTCCAGCTCGGCGCGACCGGGAACCAGCCCCGCCTCCTGGGTAATGAACTCGCCCAGCAGTCGACGGGCCTGGCTGTCTCGCGCCTTTAGCCAACGGCCTCCCGAGCGCAGCAGTTCCGCGCCCTGATGACCGAGTACATCGCCGAGCACTTCACTCAGGGCTTCTTCCCAGTCAATATCCAGTTGCCCGAGAATACGTTGCAGTGACTGAACCAGATGGGGGCTGCCTTCCAACTGCACACCGGAGCCCGCCAGACTGGTCTGTTCGCCGCGCGCCAGACCGATAAAGTTTTTCAGTGGGCCGGTCAGTCGCGTTTGAATATCGCCTTCCCAGTGACTGCTGAAACTCAGGCCTTCTCCGGGAAGGACGTACACCGTCCACTCGGGTTGCGTAAAGTTCAGCGCCAGCACTTGCCCTTCGAGCTTGCTGAGTGCGAGCCGGCTGGCGGGGTCATAGCGCAGGGCGCGCTGGACAATGGTTTCGGCGGCCGTCAGGGCAGCGGTGGTCAGCGTGGCATCCATATCAGGGCTTGATGCCTTTGTGCAGGGCCACCACGCCACCGGTCATGTTGTGGTACTCGGTGTTCACAAAGCCGGCGGCATCCATCATGCCCTTCAGGGTTTCCTGGTCGGGATGCATGCGGATGGACTCGGCCAGGTAGCGATAGCTGTCGGCATCGTTGGCGACCACTTTGCCCATGAAGGGCAGCAGCTTGAACGAGTAGGTGTCGTAGGCTTTTTCCAGCAGCGGGTTCTGCGGTTTGGAGAACTCCAGCACCAACAGCCGCCCACCGGGTTTGAGCACCCGCAACATGGAGCGCAGTGCCAGGTCCTTGTCGGTGACATTGCGCAGACCAAAGGCGATGGTGATGCAGTCGAAGGTGTTGTCCGGGAAAGGCAGGTACTGGGCGTCGGCCTGGGCGTATTGCAGGTTGCCG
>NZ_DGMV01000082.1:110755-111216 GCF_002388575.1 Marinimicrobium sp. UBA4509 | reverse complement strand
CCCCGGTCGGTCAGCCGATCGCGACCCACGTTGAGCATGGATTCGTTGATGTCGGCGAGCACCACCAGGCCGTCCGGCCCGACTTTTTTGGCAAAGGCGTAGCTCAGGTCTCCGGTACCGCCGGCAATGTCGAGGATGGTCTGTCCTGGACGGGCCGCCGCCAGTTCGATGGTAAACCGCTTCCACAACCGGTGGACGCCGCCGGACATGAGGTCGTTCATCAGGTCATAACGGGCCGCGACGGAGTGAAACACATTCGCCACTCGGCCGGCTTTTTCCTCAACGGCCACCTGCTCGTAGCCAAAATCGGTGGTTCTCTTCTTACTCATGAGCTCGTCCATCATCGGAATTCACAGGGCCAACATTGTACACGCTAAGCGGGCCCTGCAGTATGTTCGGCGGGAGCATTACGACCGGGCCGGGAAGGGGTAGACCTTCTCAAGACACGCCGTGAACCCATC
>NZ_DGMV01000082.1:97845-110508 GCF_002388575.1 Marinimicrobium sp. UBA4509 | reverse complement strand
GCGTAGGGCGGGTAAGCGAAGCGCACCCGCCGTAACCATCAAGTCAAATATGGCAATCATTGCCGAGCGACTATTGCCGCGGCTGCAACAACAAAACCTCGTCGTCCTGATCCACCTCAAATCGAAACTGGCTCAAAACATTCATGCCAAGCAGCCCATCCACATTATCGGGCGTATTGAAATCCAACACTGCCACGGGCACATCCCTCAGTCGGTGATCACCAATCTGGACACTGTCCACCCGATACACCATCCCCCGGGTGGTGCCGCTGGCGGTATTGAACATCTGCGGCCCTAACTCGGTAAAACGTACCGAAGCGCTGATTCGATCAAAACTGCGCTGAGTTAATGTCGTCAGACTGGCCCCGGTATCAATTACCAAGCGTACCTCTTCCCGGCTATCCAGCCCGAGCGGTAGCAGGTAATGGCTGCCGATGGTGTCCAGCTCAATGCTGCCCACCGGTGGGGGCGGGCGCCGCTCGGCCACCGGGGGCGGTGTGGTGTGGTTGAGCAGGGCCGTGGCGCGGGCGCCCAGGGTGGAGTGGGACGTCAGCGCTTCCAGCAGGCTCCGGCCATAGGTGGTGTCGCCGTGGTGCAGGTGCAGCTCGCCCAGACGCAGGCGCTGCTCGGCACCCCCCAGGTCCAGCTGTTCCAGGGTCTCGTAAAAGCCCAGCAGGCTCTGCCAACGCTGCGCGCCCACCAGTTGATCGTCCACCTGCCGGACAAATTGTTCAAACGCCTGACTCACGCGGCTGCGTTGTCCGGGCTGGGTGGCGCTGTAGGCGAAGGTGAGCTGGAAGGTGCGCGCCGCTTCGGCCCAGTAGTCGGACTGGAGTTGGTGGCGGGCGAGCAGAAGCAACACGTCAATATCATCGTAGTGCACCGACAAAAAGGCGTCGGCCAACGCGGTCAGCGCGTAGTCATCGCCCGCGCGCAGATAGTCCTCCAGATACTCCAGCACCAACTCCCGCAGCCGACCCGCCAGGGCCGAATCCTGCCGCTCCGCCTCCTGGTAGAGCCCCATGGCGGCATTGAACGCCTGCTGGTCCAGAAGTGCGTGCATCTCCTCAGCCCAGTCGGCGGGCTGGGGAGGCGCTTCGTTGGCAGAAACTGGATCGTCCGGAAGTGTCGCCGCCTCAAGCGTATTGAGGGAGGGCGAGGTAACGGATGAGTCTCGCACTGGCGGTGATGAGAGTGGCCTGACGAGGGGCGAACCCGATGCGGACTTGCTCGGTTCTGCAAGGCTGGTCGCCTCGACCGGAACGGGCGCCAGTGCTCCGCGCAGCCACCAACCGCCCGCCAGCCCGGTGGCCAGAAGTAGGCTCGCCAGCAGCAGCGGTCGAAATGGAGGCTGAGTGCTCATAAGGATACCGGGGTCGGGTGAAGGCTAAGGGTAACCAAATTTGTGACCGGCTTCTATTGCTCTTTATTTAATAATGAGTATGATTCGCATTATTGACAAAGAGCGATGGAGGCACAATGGAAACGTGGGCGAATCGACCATCCGAGATCAGGGTGCTGTGGGTAGGGCAAACCTCGACCTTACAGGCGCGGGTACATGCGACCTTGCGCGCGCGGGGCTGGTCGCTGGTGGTCTGCCGGGCCGGTCGTGAGGCGCTGGACTGCGTGCTCAACACCGAGGCCGACCTGCTGTTGCTCGACGTCGATGTCTCGGCGCTCGACCCCTGGGAGCTCCTGGCCGAGTTGCGTCAATGGCAGGCGACGCCCGTCATTGCTCTGGCCGATGAGCCCGCGCTGTGTATCGACGCCTTTCGGCGCGGCGCCGATGACTTTGTCGCCAAGTCGGCGGATCTGTTGGAGCTGCAGTTGCGGGCCGAGGCACTGTTGCGCCGGAAGCGCCCACCGATGCCGGCCGACCCGGGCCGGGAGAGACTGGTGGTGGGGCCTTTGTCCCTCAGTCGCGAGGATGCGTCGGTTCGCTACGACGACCGCCCCCTGCGGGTGACCGCCATCCAGTTCAAACTCCTGTGGTGTCTGGCGGAGCACCACAACACCCTGTTGAAGAAATCCGAGCTGCACCGCTGGGTGCTGAATAAATCCTATTGCCGGGACGACCGCAGCATCGATATGCACCTGAGCCGGGTCCGTCGCAAACTGATCGCGACGGGTATGCCGCCCGATGCGGTGGAGACGGTGCGCGGACAGGGCTACCGGCTGTCGCTATTGTCCAGCCGAGCGTCAGCGGGTCTTGATCGGGCGGTGCAAGGATGAGCCGGGGCGAGGCGGCCCTCGACGCACCGGCCCTGCCCACCTTCCTGCGCTATGTGGGCTCCTCCACTCTGGGCTTGCTGGCCCTGACCAGCGCGGCGGTGGTGGACGGACTGATGGTGGGTAAATGGCTGGGTGCCGATGCGCTGGCGGCGGTCAATCTGCTGATTCCGCTCTGGATTCTACTGTTTGGCAGCGTGCTGATGCTGGCCATTGGCGCCAGCGTGGTGGCCGGTCACTACCTGGGCGCGGGCCGACGAGACGCGGCCAGCCGGGTGTTCTCGGCCTGTGTGTGTCTGGCGCTGGTGCTTGGGGTTGCCGTGACGCTGCTCGGCCTGACGTTTGGCGACTATCTGTTGCACTGGCTGGCCGTGCCGGAGCGGCTGCAGCCGCTGGTGAAACCCTATTTCCAACTGGTGCTGCTCGGCCAGGCGCCCCAGAGTGTGGCAGTGGTGCTTTACTATTTTCTGCGGGTGGCGGGCGAGCCCCAACGGGCCAGTCGTGCCCTGGTGCTCGGCGCGCTGGTGAACATCCTGCTGGATGTGCTTGGGCTGGCGGTCCTGGGCTGGGGCTTGCGCGCCGCCGCTGGCGCCACGGTGGCGGCCCAACTGACCCAGTGCCTGGTGCTGTTACACCTGCTGCACAGTGGTCGTACGCCGTTGCGCCTGCGGCCGGGCTGGCTCTCCTGGCGACGCTTGCGCGCTTTCTGCGGCAACGGCTTTTCCGAGTTTCTGAACGAGGTGTCGGCGGGGGTGGTGCTGTTCGTGTTGCACTGGCTGCTGGCACTGACCGGCGGTGTGGCGGCCGTGTCCGGCTTTGCCCTGATTCACTATGCCCTGTTGCTCAATGTCATGCTCGCCTGCGCGGTGGCCGAAGTGGTGCATGTGCTGGCCAGCCAGAACCTGGGCGCGGGGCAGCCGGTCCGGGCCCGGCGCTTCCGGGACTACGGGCTGGGATTGGCGGCCACCCAGGGGCTGCTGTTGTGGACGTTGGTCTTCCTGGGAGGGCCGGCCTTGAGCAACTGGTTCTTCGAGGGGCCAGCGGCAAATTATGCCGCCCGCTTCTGGCCGGTGATCGCCCCGGTGCTTCTGTTGACCGGGCTCAACCTGGTGTTGTCCGCCTGGTTCACCGGTTGCCGGCAGCCGCGCCGCTCGGCGCTACTCGCGTTGGCGCGTAGCCTGGTCCTTCCTCTGGTGTTTCTGGCGCTGCTCTTCCCCTGGCGCGACCAGGTGTCATTCCTGTGGGCTCTGCCGCTGGCAGAGCTGCTGACCCTGGGGTTGGCGCTGGGAATGTTGACGGACAAAACCACGTTTCGGCGCCTTCTTCCACTGCGGCAATGATTGAGCTGCCAGAAACCGTAACAATTGTAAAACCAAATGACATTGAGAATTGTTCGCATATAATCGGCCGTAACTCCTCCCTCATCGGATTGGCAACGAGGACTCTGTTATGGCCGATTTTGCGCGACACCTGGCCGAGTACGCCAGCTTTCAGGCATTCGTCAATTGTTATCTGCGGGAAGTGGATGGCGGGCGCTGGCTGAGCCCGGATACGCCCCAGACCCGGGCCCTTCTGCCGCAGACGCTGCTGACCGGTAAGTCCCTGCTACAGCTGACCCTGCCGCGGCAGGAGCTTACCCTGTGGCTGCTGGTGAGTTATCGCTCCCGGGTCGGGCGCCAGCGCATCGAGGCTGTCTTCTGCCAGCAGGGCGCACAACGGCGACAGGAGGGGTTCTGGAGCACGCTCCTGCTGCTGGTCAAGGAGTTGTTCCACGAGCGCAACGCCCAGCCCGGCGCCGGGCTCAAGCGTCGGCAACTGGAGCTGACCCACCGGTTGACCGATAGCCTGCAGAACACCTTGCGTTATCTGGAAACCCGTTGGTCGCAGCCCTACCGGGCGCCCTTGAGCTTTTGCCGCGCGGAGCAGAGCCTGGTGCTGGGCCACTGGTTGCACCCCACCCCGAAGAGCCGGCAGGGCATTCTTGACTGGCAGCATCCCCTGATCACGCCGGAGCTGGAGGGCCAGTTTCAGTTGCATTATGTGGCCGTGCACCAGGACTGGGTCGAACAGCAGTCCCTGTTGCCCCAGTCCGCTGAGAGCCTCGTAAGTGAAGCGCTGATGCAGAGCGACCATTCGGTGTCGATCGGCCCGGACGAGGTGTTGATTCCCGTCCACCCGCTGCAGGCCCACTGGTTGCTCGCCCAGCCCCGGGTTCAGGCCTGGCAGGAGGCCGGTCGGCTGCGCTACCTGGGCCCGCTCGGGCACACCTTCACGGCCACCTCCTCGGTGCGCACCGTCTACCACCGGGACGCGCCCTGGATGTACAAGCTCTCCCTGCCCGTGAAAATCACCAACTCCCTTCGGCAGAACAAGGTGCGGGAGCTGCGCGCGGGGGTGCTGATGGCCGGTCTGCTGCACAACCTGCAATTCTCCCGGCGCTTTCCCCGTTTTCAGGTGATTGCTGACCCGGCCTACCTGACGCTGCGCGACCCTGAGGGGGGCGATAGCGGCTTTGAGGCCATCGTGCGGGAAAACCCCTTTGGTGTCGGGCGTGATCAATCGGTGCTGTGTCTGGCGGCGTTGGTGCAGGAACCCTGGCACCCCCGCCAGCGCCGCGCCGTGCTCTCGGAACTGATCGAGCGGCTGGCGCTGGAGGAGGGCCGGGCGCCGGGTGCGGTCGCCCGGGATTGGTTTGATGCCTACTGGCACTGCGCAGTGGAGCCCTGCCTGGTGTTGTTCGACCACCATGGCATCGCCCTGGAAGCCCATCAGCAGAACAGCCTGCTACGGCTGGCCGACGGCTACCCGGAGACCTACTACTACCGGGACAACCAGGGCTTCTATCTGGACGAGCAACAAAAGCCCAAGCTCCTGCAATGGCAGCCGACATTGGATGCCGACAGCGATCTGTTTTACCCCACGGATGCCATTCTGGACCGCTTCGGTTATTACCTGCTGGTCAATCAGGTGTTCGCCGTGGTGAATCGGCTGGGCGCCGATGGCCTGCTGGCGGAGGCCGAGCTGATCGAGCGGGTGCGGGACAAGCTGGAGGCGCTGCGTCTGACACTATCCGGCAATGGTCGGGTCCTGATTGAGCGCTGGTTGACCCAGACTCAGTTGCCGGCGAAAGCCAACCTGTTGACCCGGGTGGAGGATATCGACGAGCTGGAGGCCGATATGGAGTTGGCCGCCTATACCACCATCGACAATCCGCTCTGTGTAGCCGCGCGGATCGAGCGCCCTCTTGAGGAGGCGGTCCATGTCTGAAGCTCTGGCGCTCAGCGTTCCACAACAGGCGTCGTCGGTGGCCGTTGATGCTCTGCCGAGGATTCTACGGCAAACGCTGGAGGCCGCCCTGTTCGAGGGACTGCTCGACTACATTGTCGTTCCAGCCCGGGAGACCGCGTCGACTTGGGATACCCTGTACTTCAGCCTGGGAAACGCGGATTACACCTGCCCGGGGCGGGTGCGCGGCTTTGGGCGCATCCGGTTGCAGCTGGCGGAATTGACCCGGATCCAACCTGTCGCCCGCCGGCCGGAGCTGGAGGAGGTACTGCGTCAATTGTTGGCCTGCCTGCCCGGCGACGCCGAGCGCAAACAGGCGTTGACCCGGGAGTTGAATCAGACCCGGATCTGGTGTCAGTGGAATGCGCGGGAGTTGCCACCGCTGGCAGTGCGTCGGGAGCTGCCATTGGTTGCGCTGGAGGGCGCCCTTCGCGAGGGGCATCCCTACCATCCCTGTTTCAAAGCGCGCATCGGCCTGAGTGAAGCCGACTACCAACGCTACAGCCCCGAAGCCGCCGACCCGGTGCGCCCGCACTGGATTGCCGTTCCCCGCGAGCGGGTTCTCGGCGCCGGCGCGGCTCAGGACCCGGATACTTTCGCTTTTCGTGAGCTGGGACCGGCGCTGTTTCAGGCGCTACGCGCCCGCTGCCGGGCTCGGGGCGTGGATCCGGAACAGCGGGTGTTTGTACCGGTACACCCCTGGCAGTGGCAGCACCGGATAGTGCCGCGCACTCAGGGCTTCCGTCCCCTTTTGGTCGACCTGGGGCAGCCCGGAGATGACTACCGAGTCAGCCAATCCATGCGCACCCTGATGAATGATTCCCGGCCGGAACGGGGTGATCTCAAGCTGCCCCTGGATATCGTGCTCACCTCCTCGCGGCGTCACCTGCTGAGCCATGGTATCGACTCCGGCCCGGTTCTGTCTGACTGGCTGGCCGAAACGGTGGCGGGTGATGTCTTCTTTCAACAGCAACCTCTGGTGATCCTGCGGGAATACGCGGGTTTGCGGGTGGAGGAGACCGGTTTGTTGAGCCCGTCTGAGCCGGGTATCTGTCAGTTGGGTGCGCTCTGGCGCGAAAGCCTGCCGTCCCGGTTGGCCCCCGGCGAGCGGGCCGTGCCGGCCCAGGCCCTGGCGCTGATGGAGTCCGATGGCAAACCCTTTATCGACCCCTGGGTAAACGCCTATGGCCTGGAGCCCTGGCTGACCCGCCTGTTCGACACCCTGATCCTGCCGGTCTGGCACTTGCTGGCCCGTCACGGCATCGCGCTGGAAGCCCACGGCCAGAACCTGTTGCTGGTCCATCGTGACGGCTGGCCCCAGTGGCTGGCGGCCCGGGATTTTCACGAGAGCGTGGAGTACGTGGAAAACTTTCTCGCCACCCCGGACGCGGCACCAGCGTTCCGCCGCCAGGCACGGTACGCCGATGCCCGGCCCAATGAGTACTACTGGATGGACTCGGTGGAGGCCCTGCGCGAACTGGTGATGGATACCCTGTTCGTTTTCCAGCTCTCGGAGCTCGCCGCCCTGTGCGAGACCCATTACCGATTACCCGAACCCCGTTTCTGGAAATTGGTGCATGCCTGCCTGGCGCGTTACGCCGGCGGTGGCCACTGCGATCCGGCACGCCTTCGGGCTCTGGGCTATCGGGCACCCATGGTTCAGGTGGAATCCCTGTTGCGCAAAAAACTCTGCGGCGTGCAGCCCGAATACCACCATCGCGTGTTCAACCCACTATCGGAAATCGCTCGGAAGGAGGCGTGAGCCATGCTGTTTTATCTCAATGATCGGCCCTATGACCGGGCCACTATCGAGGCGCGCTGGCGCCTGTTGACCCGGGCGCTCGCGACGGTATCCGGTCGGCGCCTGGCCGTTTGTACCCACGATTCGGTCGAGTGGCTGGCCCTGGTGCTCTATGCCCGGCAACACAACCTGTCCATCGCGCCGCTACCCGCGGACACGCCCCGGGCTACCGCGCTGGAGAAGGCCCGGGCGCTGCACTGCGACGGCCTGATCTGGCAGAGTGCGGAGCAGCTTGTCCCGCTTGAGTGTCAGACGTCGGTTCAGGATGGCACCCTGATTCAGTTCAGCTCAGGCACCACCGGTGAAGCCAAACCCATTGAGCGCACCTGGTCAGACATCGATACCGAAATCACCCATTACCATCAGGCGCTCGACCTGCCCCCGGAGGTAGTGCCTGTGGTGGCCTGCTCCATCAGTCATTCCTATGGGCTGATCTGCGGCGTGCTCGCGGCCCTGGACCGGGGTGTGGTGCCGCGCATCGTCACCGGCTGGAATCCCAAGTACCTGCTGAAGATGTTGCGCGCGGAATCCCGGCCGCTGCTGTACAGCTCGCCCACCTTTATCCGCACTCTGATGATGCTCTGGCCACCGGGCGAGCCCCTACACGGGGTGATGACCTCGGGCAGCGTCATGCCCGAAGCCTGGTTCGATGAGGTGCGCGGCAAAACCGAAAACCTCTGGCAGCAGTATGGTTGCTCCGAAGCCGGCTGCGTGGCGGTGGCCCGGCAGCCGGAGCGGGCGGACATCATGGGCATGCCTCTGGGGCACTGCGCATTGCAGGCGGGACCTGGCCCGGACGAACCCGAAGAGGTACTGGTCGTTCAGCAGGGGCGACGCATCGCCACCGGCGACGCCGGCTATCTGGATGATCAGGGGCGCCTGCGCTTCTGCGGCCGTATGGATGACACCATCATCACCGCCGGTTTCAACGTCTATCCCCATGAGGTGGAAAACGCGCTGATGCGCCACGCCGGTATCCGCGAGGTGGTGGTCTTCAAACAGCCCGACCCTCTGGCGGGGGAGCGGGTGGCGGCGGTCTACACCGGGGCCTCGCCCTTGGGTGATGCCGACCTGCGAGCCTTCTGTCGCCAGCACCTGGCGAGCCATCAATGGCCCAGCCGGTTTTACCACCGCGAGCGGATACCTCGTCTGCCCAACGGCAAAGTCAGCCGTCGGCAACTGGCCGGGCAGTTTGCCGCCGACGCCGCACAGGGGGTGGCTTGAGATGGCCAGTGAAACCTTTGTTCGTCAACTGCGCGACCTGATGACCCGATACCTGCCTCGAATACCCTGCGAGGATCTCTCGCCGGACAGTCACCTGACGTACCAGCTCGGGCTCGATTCGGTGGAGCTGATGCAACTGCTGGTGCTGCTGGAAAACGAGTGCGGCTATGCACTGCCGGAGGAAGCACTGAGCGCCGGCGATCTGGAACGGGTGAGCGATCTGGAAGTGCTGGTGCGACCGACGGCGGCCAACGACACGGTCGGCGAGCCGGAACTGGATGTCAAAGTGCACTGTGTGGTCAGTTGCCTGTGCCACCCGATCAAGGCGAGGGGGCTTGACCACCGCCCGCTGTATTTTGGCGTCTGGGACGCGGAGGTGTTTGTCGACGATCAGGCGCGACTGCGCTACCACGACGAGGCGGTGGACCACGGGTTTTTCCTGACCTGGTTCGAGCGTCTGTACGGGGCGGAGGTCTCCCCCTGGTATGACCCGGCACTGAGCAAGGCCCACAATATTGCCACCCTGGAAACCCGCCTGGCGCAGCGCAAACCTCGGGAGCATCTGATGGTGATGCTGGACCTGTACCGGCTCCCCGAGCGGGAAAACCGCTTCCAGCTCAACCCTTTTCCGCACTATGTTCTGCTGGAAAACGACGCCGATCCGGACCGGCTCTGGATGTGGGACCCGGACTTTCGCTGGGAGGGCAGCCTGGATCGTCGGAGGGTGTTGCACGCGGTGGAGTCACCCGCCGTGGCCGGTGGTGTCTGCCTGGATACCTGCCATTTGCACGCGCCGGAGCCGGAAGCGGTGGCGGCGTATTTCGAGGTCTGCTTCCAGCCCACCGTCAACACCCTGACCCAGGCGGTGGAACAGGTGGTGCGCCGTCATCTGCCCGAGGCGGGCGAGCAGCCATTGGATCGTTTGGGTTCGGCCCTGGCGGAGCTGCCGGTGCTGGCCATTCGCAAGTACGCCTACGAACACGGCCTGGCCTATTTCTGGCGGGCGCTGGAGCGCCCGGCGGACGAGTTCGAGCACTGGTGCGATGAGATCGAGGCATTGGTCAAAGGCTACGACGCCGTTCTGTATCGGGCCAACAAAGTCGCGCACACCCGGACGAGGGACGATTTCGCCCGGCTTTCGCGCCGGATCGCCGAACAGCATCAGCGGGAATACCGGATCAAGCGCGCCCTGTTTCACGCCTTTAACGACTGGCGCAAACAGTCGTCGATCCGCGGATCGGTGTCCCGGGAGGTAGCGGCCCTATGATGCACCTGTCCCTGTGTACCATCAGTTTTCGCCACCAGTTGGTCTCCCTGCCGGAGCTGGCCACCTTTGCCGCCGGGGCCGGGCTGGACGGCATCGAACTCTGGGCGGCCCACGCCCGGGGTCTGAAGCACCAGCCGGCGCTGAACGGCGATTGGCTCGAGGCCATGGGCTTGGGGGTGAGTATGCTCAGTGACTACCTGCCCTTTGCCGGGCCCTATCCCCAGGGACGGGAAAAGCTGCGCGAGCTGTGCACCCTGGCCCGTCACTGGAACACCCGCAAAATCCGGGTATTCGCCGGGAAAAAAGCCAGTGCCGAATGCACGGCCGCCGATTGGCACGCCCTGGTCTGCCGCCTGCGCGATTATTGCCTGCGGGCGGAAGAGGCGGGCATGACCCTGCTACTGGAAACCCACCCGAATACCGGGGCCGATACCACCGAGGCGACCGGGGAGCTGCTGGCGGCGGTGGATCATCCGGCCCTGAAAGTGAATCTGGACGTACTGCATATCTGGGAGGCCGGGGAAGACCCGGTGCGCGCCTGGCGGACGCTCGCCCCTCAGGTGCAGCACTTGCACCTGAAGAACATCCGTCACCGTCAGTACCTGCCGGAATTCGCCCCTGACAATGTCTATTCTGCGGCGGGCAGCCGAGCCGGAATGGTGCCGCTGTTCGAGGGCGCCTGTGACTTCGCCCATTTTCTGAACAGCCTGCCCGACGGGCGGGTGCACTCGGCCTCCCTGGAGTGGTTCGGGCCCGCCCCCTTCGAGGTGATTGCCCGGGATAGCCAGCAGATTCTGCGCCTGCAGACGGAGCGGTTATGCCATGCCTGAGTGTCGAACCAATCAGCGGGCGTGGCGGCGATTGAGAAACTCCAGCCCAAGTGCCGCACTCAGCCCCGTGAGCGCAAACAGGCCGAACCAGTAGGTGAGCCCCAGCGCGGCTCCCCAGTGAACTACGGCGGGCGCGGTCGAGCCGGCCAGGAGCGGGTAACCGACGCCGCGCAACGCCAATGCCAGGCGCCGGAACCGGGCCGGGTTTCGGGCCAGGACGGGGTTCAGGGTGCGCAAGTGAGAGGGCAGGGACAGGGCCAGCAACAGTTGCGAGACAAACAGTGTGATCACCACGCCAGTCATTTCAGGCCTCCCGAATGGCGGTCGCATGACCGACGCGTATGCTGGCCGAAATCTGGCGATAGCCGCACCCCGCCATCAGGGCAAAGCTCGCCGCCAGAGCGAGGGCGGTCAGGTCAAAACCGGCGAGCACCCAGTCGCCCACGGCCAGGCTGATACCCAGGTGGCGGTCGGTGGTCAATGCGTTGACCACAGGCAACAGACCCCAGCCCAGGGCATTCAGAACCAATAGTTCCCGCCAGATTGCGGTTCTGGGTCGAAGCCAGGCGAAGACACCGCTGACCAGCCACGCCAGAAACAGGCTGTGCATTTCCCAGTCGGCCCGCGTTGCAACGTCGGTGGATATCAGTCGATTACTCCAAAAATAAACGGATATTGCCAGTGGCAAACCGAGAATAACCGCCGCGTAAAAACGCTCCACCCTGGCGTACTCATTGGGGCGGCTGGCGGTGCGTTTTTTCACAAAGTACAGGGCACCGGTGGCGATCATGATAATGCCCAATAGACTGCACAGAATGTACAGCCAGCGCAGTGGCCAGTCGGCAAACAGCCCCTCGTGCAACGCGATCAGCGTTTTTTCCACCGAGGCGGCACCACCGTACTGTTGTTCGCCCCCGTCGAGTCGTTCACCGGTGCTGGCCCGATACAACAGTTTGTGGGGTTTGCCTTCATAGTGTCCCGGTGAGGGTTCTGGCAGATAAAACGATAGCCGGGCATTTTTATCACCCGGGTGGAGCAGGTAAATCTGTTCGATTCGTTGGCCGGTCTCCGCCTGAGCCTGCTCCAGCAAGGGCGCAATGGCCACGCTGTCCGCTTTCTCTCCGGTTTTCGCGTCCGTCTCGGCCTCCGGGTAGGCTTCCTTGTAAAAGGTCCGGGTGCCTTCATCACCGTAGCGGGAGGTGACGATGGGCTCCATAAAAGTGACGGCAAAAAATACCAGGCCACTGTAGACGATCATGATCTGAAACGGCAGGGCCAGAACGCTGCTCAGGTTGTGCAGGTCCAGCCAGGAGCGGGCGCGGCGAAACAACCGCAGGGTGAAAAACTCCCGGAAAATGCGTCGATGAATGATTACTCCAGAAACCAGACCGACCAGCATCAACAGGGTGCACAGTCCGACGATCCAATAGGCCGCGGTGTCCGGCAGATAATGCAGGCGCCAGTGCAATCGATAGAGGGCCATACCGCCCCCGGTGTCTCGGGGTTGTATCCAAAGCGGCTCACCGTTGTGAAAATCCAGATACTCCGCTTCCCGTTCCGTCCGCTCTCCGTTGGGGCCGCGAGGCGGCTGCCACTCCACCCAGAAATTGCCGTTGCGCGCGGTGGGCAGAATGATACCCCACCAGACCGATTCGGGATGCGCCTGTTGTTGCAGGCGTTCGGTGCCGAGTTCAATCAACGTCCGGGTGGACAGGGTTAATTCGCCCTGGTTGGTATAGGCCGTGTAATGATGGGTGTCGGCTGAAGGAAAACCGTCGTCGGTCCAGTGCATCGCCAGCGGGCGTTCCGGCTCCATCCAGCGGTCCATTTCGAAATGGAAAAATCCGGTGGTGCCGGTGACGAAAATAAAATACATCAGGGCACTGAAAATAATGCCTGCCCATCGATGTAACCAGGCCATTGAGGCGCGAAACGCGGATTTCATAAGGCCGGGTCACCCAGCAGGGTCAACCAGAGGGTAGCGAGCCCGCCGCAGAGCAGCGCCGGGAACAGCAGACCGCTCCAGG
>NZ_DGMV01000082.1:75720-97773 GCF_002388575.1 Marinimicrobium sp. UBA4509 | reverse complement strand
CCAGGCGCGCCGGTGGCTGCGCACCCCGAACGCCCAGAGAAAGGCCCCGGTGTACACCAGAAAACTCAGGAGCAGGGCCGTCACCGTCGCCGGGCCCCGCTCCACCGGAAGGAGCAAACCCACCAGCACGGGCAGCGCCACGCTCAGACCGTAACCGCCGAGCAGGGCCGCCAGGCTGCGGGAGAGCACGTCCAGCAATAAGGGCGTGTGAGCGGTGGATCGGGCCATATCGCTTTACTCCCTGATCAGAACCGCAAAGCCAGACTCAGGCGAATGTCCCGACCCGGCGCCGGGTAACCGACGATGCCGTCGTAATCGGGAACGTGAGTGAAGTCCTCGATACTGCCGTGGTCCAGGTACTGTTTGTTGAAGGCGTTTTTCACCGTGAGTGTCATGCTCAGGTTTTCGGAGACACGCGGCTCCCAGTGCAGATAAAAATCGTGCACGCCGTAGCCGGGTTTATCGACCGTCGCATCCGCCGCGACGACATAAATGTCATCCATGCCCTCGACCAATGTGGCTATCCAGCCAGCGTCCAGTCCGTCGGTGATCTGGTAGGAGGTATCGATCGACAGGGTGTCACCGGTGGAGGTGCCCAGGTAGCCGTAGGAGTAGCGGGTGACCTGCTCGCCATCAATTTCGGCGGTGGTGTCCAGGAAGGTCCACTTGGAGAACAGCCGCTGGCCACTGTAGGTCAGGCCCAGGGTATAACCCTCGGATTCCAGATCGCCCAGGTTTTCATAGTGACGGGACCAGGGCACCGCGTTACCGATGGCATCTTCAATGGTGACATCGTGAACCCCGGCGGAGAACATAAAGCGTCCGAGTTCGTAGTCCGCACCGAACTCCAGGTTTTTGGCGCGCTCGGCTTTCAGGTCCGGGTCATTGGTGGTGCCAAACAGTTTGAAACCGTCATTGGTCTCCACGCCGCGCAGGGCTTCGGCGTAGCCGCCGCTGACGGTGAGTCGACGGGTCGCCTCAAAGGAGAAACCCAGGTTGGGGCTGAAACCTTCTTCGATAAATTCGTTGCCTTCCTTATCCACCGCTTCAAACTCATCATAGCGGGTACCGAAACTCAGCAGCAATCTGTCGGTGGCCTGGTAGCGATCCTGCACAAACAGGCCCAGTACCTCACTGGTTTCGGTAAAGGGGTTGGCATCGTCCGCCTCTCCAGCGGTCACCTCATCGTCCCGATAATCCACGCCGTACTCCACGCTGTGACCGGCCAGCTTGCTGGTGTTGCCCAGGGTAAAGCCCTGAGTGTCCACGGTGCTGGTGTAGTTGTCCCAGGGGCGGTAGATGTTGAACTCGGTGGCGTAGACATTGGCATCCACCAACAGCGCCTCATTGCCCGGTGCATCCCACTGGTATTTCAGGGTGCTGGTTTCGCGCTCAAACTCCAGTTCGCGCAGCGGGTTGTTGGGGCCTTGGCCCCACTCGGGGCGGGTCAGCTTTTCACCCTCCTCGGTCAGGCGTTCGTGACTCAGGCTCAGCCTGTGGCCCGCACCCAGATCGCCCACCAGTTTGACGAAGCCGAGGCCCTGATCGGAGTTGGTGCCGGGCAACTCATTGCCCTTGGCGTCTTCCATATTGTCCTGGTCGGCGTCCACATAACTGGCCATGGCGCTGAGGGTATCGTTAAAGCGGCCATAGACCGTGGCGCTGTTTTTGGTGCCTTCGGTATTGGAGAAGTAGCCGGTTTTCAGCAGGGCGCCGAAATTGTCGGAACCGAGCAGATCCTCGGGGTCCTTGGTCTCAAACCGGATGGCGCCCCCCAGGGCGCCGGGGCCATTGGTGGCATCGCCGGCGCCCACCTGTACCCGCACCTGCTTGAGCAGTTCGGGCTCGACGGAAATCCGGCCGGTGTGGTGATAGGTCACCCCGGACTGGGTGGCGCCGTCCACCATGATGTTCAGGGTGTCTTCGCCGAGGTTGCGCACATAAATCTTCTGGGCGGCGCCCACGGAGCCACCCACCAGCACAGAGGACACGCCGGAGAAAATATCGTCCAGGTCATTGGCCTGTTTGCGCTCGATATCGTCACTGTTCATCAGGCTGTCCAGCGGCTGGCCAACGACCACCAGTTCTTCGCTGATCAGGGTGCGGTTGTGCTGCTGTGGGTCGGCGTCGGGCGTGACGTTTTGTGCGACGGCACCCAGCGGCGCCAGGGCAATGGCCAGGGCGAGTGGACTCAGACGGGAGGCATTGGGTGCGATCATGAGGGAGCTTCCTTTTCAATAAATCTAAAAAAGAAGCATTATCATTAACGTGTGTGGCGCTGTAAACGATTGTTACAGTTGTTACGTTTTCTTGATCTGTTTGTTGTCCGGACGTAGAACTCTTGATGAAAACGGGCGTCTGGGATTATGACGCGACTGTCGGGTAAACTGACTGCAGCCTCTCCAACCTACAAATCATCAGGGACTCTTATGGACAAGCCTTTCTTGCCCGCTGGCGTGACACTCTTCAATTCGGTCACACGGATACGCTGGATCTTGATCAGTGCCGCGCTGTCGGTGCTGCTGGGCTGCAGCCCGGGCGAAGATCCGCCCGCGTCATCTTCCTCCTCCTCGTCTGAAAGCGCTTCCTCGGCGGCCCCGGATTCTGGCGAACAGGGTAGTTTTGAGCTGACGGTGGGCGGTTTGGCGCCATCGGAAAGGGCCGACGAGCTATCCCTGTCCGGTGAGCTCTATGTGCCGGACGGTGCGGATCGGAACGCTGTGGAATCGGTTCTGACGGCGGAGCTTGAAGGAGAATCGGTGCCGGTACAGTGGCAGGAGACCGCCAAGCCGGTGCGCTTCGGTTTCCATTTGGACGCCTTGCCTCAGACCGATCGGGAACAGACGCTGGTGCTCGCCTGGGACGGCTCGAGTATCGGGTCGTCACAGAAAGGCCAGCGAACCCTGACGATTCCCGCCCGTGACACCTTCGTGGTTACCGGCGCGCAAGTGGTGCACGGTGGGCAAACCTATGTGGAGGTGAGCTTTTCCCAGCCGCTGGATCGTGAGCAGAACCTGAGCGGGTTGGTGCAGCTTGGTGGCAAGGAGGTCCGCGCTCGAGTGGACGGCAGCCGCCTGCGGCTCTACCCGAGTAAGCAGACCGACGAAAGCGTTATGCTGACCGTCACTGACCTGGTGCGCAGTGCGCGAGGCCAGCGTTTGTCCGAAGGCTTCGAGCAGTCGTTGCGCCTGAACCTGGTCACCCCCGGCGTACGCTTCCTGGGCAGCAGCAGTATTCTGCCGCCCGCGCGCCAATTGTCTGTTCCGTTTGAAGCGGCGAATATCGACTCGGTGCAGGTCACCGCCTTCAAAGTGTTCGAAGGCAACATGGGGCAGTATCTGCAGAATCATGGACTCTCCGATGCAGGGCCGGACGGTGCCACCGGTCGCTACTTGTGGCGCAAAACCTATCGCCTGCCCGAGCCCGCCAGCGACGGTTGGCAACGCTACAACCTGGATCTGACTGAGCTGATGGCAGAGCATCCGGAGGGCATGATTCAACTGTCCTTGAGTGTGGACCGCAGCAACTCCCTCTACCCCTGTGATGTGCCTCGTCCCGAGCAGGCAGAAGATCCGGAACCGGAAAGTCACGAGGGCGACTGGTCCTACCAGAATGATTCCAAGCCAGCCTGGTATCGGCAGTACTACGAATCTCGCGGTTACTGGGTGTACAGCGAACGCAACAATCCCTGTCACAAAAGTTACTACCGCTATAGCGATCAGGTGCAGGCCCAACGTGCCTTTCAGGTATCCAGCATGGGCCTGATGGCCAAGCTGGGTGGTGATGATCAGTTGGAAGTGATTGCCACCGGCCTGCTCGATGCCGAGCCTTTGCCGGATGCGCAGGTTCGCGTTTACAACTTCCAGCAGCAACCCATTGGGGAAGGTCGCACCGATGAATATGGTATGGCCTCGATCCGCACTGACGGGCAGCCGTTCTATCTGGTGGCCGAGCGCGAGGGAAAAACCGGCTATCTGCGCTTGGCGCGCAACGAAGCACTGCCCACCAATCAGTTTGATGTGGATGGCGAGCCGGTGCGCGATGGCTTGAAAGGCTTTATTTATGGCGAGCGGGACGTCTGGCGGCCGGGGGATGACATCCATCTGACCTTTATTCTCGAAGATCGCGACGACCGCTGGCCCGAGGATCATCCGGTGACCCTGGATCTGTTTGATCCTCAAGGAAAGAAAGTCACCAGCGAAATCGCCCGCAACCCGGTGGACGGCTTCTACCGCTTTACGCTGAGTACCGAGGAGTCCGCGCCCACGGGTAATTGGCGGGCGGTGGTGCATCTGGGCAACCGCTATTTCGACAAAGTGCTCAAGATCGAAACCATCATGCCCAATCGGCTGAAAATGGATTTGAGCTTTGCCGAGACCCCGTTGCGTCTGGATGCCATGCCGGCCGAGGCCGAGCTGTCCGCCCAGTGGCTGCACGGTGCCAGCGCCGCCGGGCTGAAAGCGGATACCGAAGTCCGGTTGATTCCCAAAACCACCCGCTTCGACGGCTACAGCCAGTTCACCTTTGACGACCCGGCCCGGGAGTTTTCCGGGGCCACTCAGAGGGTGTTTGAAGGAGAGCTGGATGAAAGTGGTGAAGCGCGCTTCCCCGTGAACCTTCCGGTGGCCTCGCCACCGCCGGGTCAGTTATCCGCCGTATTCATCAACCGCGTGTTCGAACCGGGCGGGGCGTTCAGCACGGCGCTGCGCCGGTTCGATTATCTGCCATTCGAACAGTGGGTGGGCATTCACGTACCCGACGGCAGCGGTTACAACGGAGCCATCGCCCGCAATCAGGATCATGAAGTCAGTTTTCAGAGTCTCTCCAGCGAAGGCAAACCACTGGCTGACCGCGACCTGAAACTCACCCTCTATAAAGTGGATTGGCGCTGGTGGTGGGATCGCGGCAGTGACGACCTGGCCAGCTTTGTGGCCAGTGAGAATCGCGCGCCCTTAAGTGAAGACTCGCTCACCACCGACGCCAACGGCCTGGCCCGTTGGACCCTGAAGAAGGACCACTACGATTGGGGCCGCTACCTGCTGCGGGTGTGCGACGAAAACAGCGGTCACTGCGCCGGGGAGCCGTTGTATCTGGGTTGGAGCCGCAGCAACGCAGTGAACCCCGCCAGCGCCACCCAACTGATGCTCTCCACCGATCAGGATGAATACCAGGTGGGCGAGATTGCACGGGTCCGTTTGCCGGAGGTTGAGCGTGGCCGTGTGCTGCTCAGCCTGGAAAACGGTCGGCGGGTACTGGAACGGCGCTGGCTGGACCTGGAGCCGGGGCAGACCGATATCGAGATTCCGGTCACCGCCGAAATGGCGCCCAATGTCTATGTACACTTGAGCCTGTTGCTGCCCCACCAGGAGCGGGCCAGTGATGCCCCCATGCGTCTGTATGGTCTGGTGCCCCTGGCGGTGGAAGATCCCGACACCCGGTTGGAACCCGAGATTGAAGCCCCGGAACAGGTGCGCCCGGAGTCCACCTTTGCGGTTGAGGTCAGCGAGACCAACGACCGGGCCATGACCTACACCCTGGCCCTCGTGGATGAGGGCCTACTGGGCATCACCGGCTTCAAGGCGCCCGATCCTCACGATCATTTCTATCGTCGCGAAGCCCTGGGTGTCTATACCTGGGACCTGTTCGACCAGGTGGTGGGTGCCTACGGTGCTTCCCTGCAGAGAGTGCTGGCCATCGGTGGTAGCGATGCCGACGATGAGGTCGATGCCAACCCCCGGGAGCGCCGTTTTCCGCCAGTGGTGCAGTTCCTTGGCCCCTTTACTCTGGCCGCGGGCGAGACTCAAACCCACGAGATCACGCTGCCACCCTATCTGGGCGAAGTACGCGCCATGGTAGTGGCGGGCCAGCAGGGCGCCTATGGCAAGGCCGAACAGAGCGTCACCGTCACCCAGCCGCTCAGTCTGTTGGCGACACTGCCCCGGGTGGTCGGGCCGGGGGAGACCATCTCCCTGCCGGTGCAAGTGTTTACGAACGACGAAGCCATTGATCAGGTGACCATCGAGGCCAGCGCCAGTGACCTGTTCACTATCGCGCAGAGCACGGCGGAGCTCAGCCTGGACGGGCAACAGGACGCCATCACCGAGCTGACCCTCAAGGTCAACGATCAGGTCGGGCAAGGGCAGGTGACGGTGACCGCTCGCAGCGGTGAAGAGGCAGCCAGCCAGACCATTCATATTGAATCCCGTGCGGCCAACCCGCCGTCGGTACGTCGGGAGCAGGTTGTCCTGGCGCCGGGCGAGCAGTGGCGTTCCTCTCTGGAAGCCCACGGCATGGCGGGCACCAATGAGGCCAGCATCGAGATCAGCCGGTTGCCGCCGATCAATCTCGAGCAGCGCCTGGGTTACCTGCTCAACTACCCCCACGGCTGTCTGGAGCAGGTGACCTCGGCGGCTTTCCCACAGCTCTACCTGGATCGATTGGTATCCCTGTCCGATGACCAGGAACGCGAGCGGGAGAGCAACTTGCAGGCCGCCATCGAGCGGCTGGCCCGCTTCCAGCTGGCCAACGGTGCTTTCAGTTACTGGCCCGGTGCGACCTACGCCAATGACTGGGCTTCGCTCTACGCGGGGCACTTCCTGGTGGAAGCCCAGCGGCGCGGCTATGGCGTCGAGGCTGACGGCTTGCAGCGCTGGCTGGACCACGAGCGCCAGCAGGCCCGTCGCTTCAATCAGGGCGAAGACTACCGGACCCAGGTGCAGGCCTATCGCCTTTACGTGCTGGCCCTGGCGGGCTCGGCGGAAACCCCGGCCATGAACCGGTTGCGAGAGCGATTGACCCAACTGAACAGCGATCAGCAGGTGACCGCACGGCGTCTGCTGGCGAGTGCTTACTATCAGCTCGGGCTCAAGGATGCCGGGCGGGAACTGATGCCCGAGGTCGAGCGCGTGCCGGACTATGACGAGCCCGGCTATACCTATGGCTCCAGCCTGCGCGACCGGGCCATCGGCCTGAAGTTGCTGGTCCAGGCCGGTGAGCAGGAAGCGGCCTGGCAACAGGCGGAACAGATCGCCGAGCGGCTCTCTGAGTCCGATTGGTACAGCACTCAATCGGTGGCCTGGGCCCTCACCGCCCTGGCAAACTTCGCCGGCGACGTGGACGCCGAGGAACCCCTGCGCTTCGCGCTGGATACCGAGGGCGACTGGCAGTCTTTGGAAAGTCAGAGCCACTGGTATCGGCAGTCATTGATGAATACCCAGGCCGGGGTGCGCAACGACAGTGATCAGAACCTGCGGGTGCTGCTCAGCAATCGAGGCACCCCCGCCGCCACGGATGAGCAGCCGGAAGCGGAGGGACTGAATCTGGACGTGCGCTTCGCCATGCTGGAAGGCGAAACCCTGGAGGTCACTGAACTGCCTCAGGGCACCGACTTTATGGCGGAAGTGAGTGTCTCAGCCGACTTCGGTGAACTGGGCCGCGCGCGGTTGGAGGATATTGCCCTGAGCCTGGTAATGCCCAGCGGCTGGCAGATCCGCAATGAGCGGCTGGAAGGCGGCGATGCGCCCGAGGGGTTTGACTATCTGGATATTCGTGACGACCGGGTGTTGGGCTACTTCAGCCTCTGGCGGGACTACCGGTGGCGCTGGCGCTATCAGGACGATCGCCAGGAGCGGGTCACCCTGAAGATCCTGCTCAACGCCTCCTACGCGGGGGACTTCTACCTGCCGGGGTGGCGCACCGAAGCCATGTATAACGAACGGATTCGGGCGGGTACCGCCGGGCAGTGGGTCCGCGTGATCAAGTCGGACTGAGGCGGCGGTGAGTAAGACCTTCGGCAAGTGGATACGTCGGCCCTGGCTGCTGGGGGTGGCCGGGGGGATGCTGGTTGCCTCGCTGCTCCTGCAGTACTGGCCGCTGCCGTCGAGCTTACAAAATCGCGACTACGCCCGTCTGATACTCGCCGACAATGGCGAACTGCTCGGAGCCCGGATTGCCGGCGACCAGCAATGGCGCTTTGCCCCGGTTACCCACCTGCCGGACAAATACGAGCAGGCACTGTTGCTGTTCGAAGACCGGCGTTTTCGCCTCCACCCGGGCATCGACCCCCTGGCCATCGCCCGGGCCGGTTGGGGCAATATCAAAGCCGGTCGGGTCACCAGCGGCGGCAGTACCCTCACCATGCAACTGGCGCGAATGCTGCGCGACGACCCGCCCCGCACTCTGCCCAATAAAGCGCTGGAGGCTCTGAGCGCTCTGCACCTGGAGTGGCATTTCAGCAAGGATGAGCTGCTGAATTTCTATGCCAGTCACGCCCCTTTTGGTGGCAACATCGTCGGCCTGCGGGCCGCCGCCTGGCGTTACTTCGGACGTGAACCGGAGCAGCTGTCCTGGGCGGAAGCGGCCACCCTGGCCGTGCTGCCCAACAGCCCGGCTTTGATCCACCCCGGACGCGATCGCGAGCGTCTGCGTCAAAAGCGGGATCATTTGCTGCACCGTCTGACCGAGGCTGGCGCCCTGAGTAAACTGGATCTGACGTTGGCGCTACGCGAGCCGCTCCCCGAACGACCCCGACCTTTGCCTCATCTGGCGCCTCACTTGCTGACTACCTTGGCCTCCGAGGCCCCTTCTCAGGCAGTGTTCCACACGACCCTGAATGCCGACCTGCAGCGACGTACCCAGCAGATTGCCGAGCAGCAGGGGCGTCGCCTGGCTCGGGACGGCGTCCACAACCTGTCGATTCTGGTGCTGGATCATGAACGGATGCGCACCCTGGCCTATGTGGGCAACCAGGCCGCCGGAGACAGCCACGCACCGGCGGTGGATATTATCCAGCGACCGCGCTCCACCGGCAGCATTCTCAAACCTTTGCTCTACGGCCTGATGCTGGAAGAGGGCGAGCTGTTGCCCACCACTCTGGTGCCGGACATTCCCGCCTATTTCGGCGGCTACCGCCCGGAAAATTACGATCGCCAATACCGCGGCGCGGTGCCGGCCCATCGGGCGCTGGCCCGCTCGCTCAATGTGCCGGCGGTGCATATGCTTAAAGACTACGGCATCGAACGTCTGCATCATCGTCTTCAGGAGTTGGGGGTGAGCACTCTGCATCGCCCGGCGGAAGACTATGGATTGAGTCTGATTCTGGGTGGTGCCGAAGGCACTCTGTGGGAGCTGACCAACCTCTATGCCCGAATGACTTCCATGGCCCGTGCGGGCACCTGGCCCGCCGAAGCACAGCGGATCCATGGCGAACACGGAGAGGCAAAGGGCGATCCCGGCCTGGGGCAGGGTGCCGCCTGGCTGACTTTGCAGGCACTGCTCAATGTTGTCCGGCCCGGCACCGATGCGCTCTGGCGGGACTTCAGCGGCAGTCAGGCCATCGCCTGGAAAACCGGCACCAGTTATGGCCTGCGCGATGCTTGGGCCATCGGCAGCAACGGCCGCTACACCGTGGGCGTCTGGGCCGGCAATGCCGGCGGTGAACCAGCGCCAGCGCTGAGCGGCCAGAAAAGTGCCGCGCCGGTACTGTTCGAAGTGTTTGCCCAACTGGGCAATCATCGCTGGTTTGACCGGCCGACCCGGGCTCTGAAAACCGTGTCCGTGTGCATCACCGATGGCTATCTCGCCGGTGGCCAGTGCGAGTCGCGCGAAATTGATATTCCCCGGCACAGCCACTTTCAGCAGGTCACCCCGCACTACCAGCGGGTCCAACTCGATGCCACCGGTCAGTATCGGGTGCACGCCGGTTGTGAGCGGGTCAGCGCCATGGTCTCGGCCGACTGGTTCACCCTGCCACCGCTCCAGGCGCACTTCTGGCGCCTGCATCACAATGATTACCGGTCGGTTCCCCCCTGGCGGTCGGACTGTCTGGCCGCCGTTCACCACTACGCCGATGACCAACCTATGGACCTGCTCTATCCCCGTGAGGGCAGCCAGGTGTATATCCCACTCGAACTGAGCGGGCGGCGCGGGCGCACTGTTCTCCAGGCCGTCCATCGCCATCCCGAGGGAGAACTGTTCTGGCATCTGGATGATCGTTATCTGGGGAAAACCCGACTGTTTCACGAGCAGGCGGTCTCACTTGACCCGGGTTGGCACAAATTACGTCTGGTGGATGGGGATGGCTACCAACTGGAGCGTTGGTTTCGGGTTCTGGGCGGCGAGGGCTAGAACTGAGTCACACATTCGCGATAGACGTTGTGGCATAATTCGCGCTGCAAATGACAGGGATTACAAGGAGTGGCTGAGTCATGCTACCTGCAAGTGTGCCTTACCTGAACGACCTGCTTGGTCGATATTACCGCTTTTATCACCCCAGCCAGGGGCCTCGCCCGACCTCGCGACCGATGTGGTTTGGCGACAACTTCTATGCGCATCAATTTCTGATCGGCCTGGATTGCGCCTCAGATTTCTGGCTGCAATTGTTGGTCAGCCTCGGTGACCCCACTCCGCCCGCCGACCCCTGCGATGCCCGCCGGCGCGTGGCGGACTGGATTGCCGAGGGACGGGTTCAGATCTACCCCAGCGCCAACCCGGCCATGCTCAACAGCCTGAGTGGCCTGACCCGCTTCCGCAATAACCAGGACAGCGCCTGGGCACTGATGCCGGCCGCAAACGCTACCAAGAGCGACCATCCCGCCCGGTCTTTTGTCAGCCTGAGCGACGCTAAAGCCTTTGTGCAGAGCCTCAATCCCAGCGCCCAACAACTCAAAGCCACCGGAAAATTGCTCCCGGCTGGCCAATGGCAAGCACAGGCCCCGCTTCAGTCCATTGCCCAGGCGCTGCACGAAGGTGAGCTGGTGGTAGTGGAGGAGCCAATACAGACCGGCGCCGGTAAACCCGGAGGCGACACCAATCTGGTAGAAGAGCTGCTGGAAGCCACGGCCGGAAACGCTCTCGCCACCCTGGGCCCCCACGCCGACGACCGTGGCGATGGCGCACAAAACGATGACCCCGTCGAAGAAATCCCCGTTTGCGAGCTGCAAAAGTTCATGCTGCGCTGCGCCCACTACGGCTCGCGCGGTTACATGCTCGACGTGCTCAACGGCGAGCCCAATATGAACGGCACGCAAAAAGTGCTGCAGGTCATTACCCAGGATGACCGCCCCGACAAAATCACCGTCGATTTCGCCGGCGCCTGCGGTCACGGCAAAAATGCATGCCCCTCAATCAATCTGAGCGGCCCGGACGGCGACAGTGTCATCAAACAAAGTGGCAAAGAAATCGCGGTGCTGCCGCCAAGCAACGACCAGCCGGTGGAAACCTTCAGCGACTTCCTGCGCCGTTATCTGTTACCGGGTGATATCGACTTCAACACCTACCGTTTCCACTCCTCCGGCTGCTCAGAAATCGAGCAGGTAGAGGGAATTGTACATGCGTTTCCAACAGTGAAGTGGGAGGGCGGCGTTAAGGCTGGATACTCTCAGAGTAGTACGTCTAAAAGCCTTGATAGTAATGAAGGCTCAACCGGAGACTGGGCACTCTCCGGGAAAGTGTCCGGTCAGGTGAATACTCACCATTGGGAGCTCGGATCGGACAAAAAGTTGACGGTGGACGACTGCTTCCCTGAGATCCGGTCAATGATGGACACCGTGACCGAAAGCATCGAAAAGTACACCCGCAGAGGGAAAAACCGGAATGAGTCCAATCGAAACAAGGTTGAACTGACTTGGCCGACCGTAGAGCTCAAAGGGGGTGTTGAGCTTAAAGAGGTTGAACAGCGAAACGATATCGCGGTATCGGGAAGTATATCGTTGTCCATGGCGCCTCTGCTTAAAGCTGATGTGTGTGTCGATATTCTCGATACCATAATCAGCCTGCAGGGGCCCCACTCCACGATTCTTAAGGAGATTCGAGAGCGCGCGCAACAAGGGATAGGAACAGAGCAGCTCAGCGCAGGCGCTGTAGTCGCACTGGACTTGCTTATTTCCGGTGAGCTTTCAGGCAGCTTATCCTGGGAAAAGAACGCAGGAAAACGCTGGTTGGCCAAAGACGGAGTAACGACGACCAATAAAAGTGCTCTGAGTCTGTTGGTTGGCGTAGAAGCCAGAATCGAGGCGAAAGCAAAAATATTCTATGTCGAGGTCAGGGCGGGCATGGTAATGTCCCTCAAGAGCGCGGGATCTGAATCTAAAGGTATTGGCGCTGTGTTCGAGCTTACGTCAACCGTAAAAGAAGGTGAGCCCGCGATTGGTGGAAGTGTGCTGTTTACGGGTGCGGCGCTCTACTACACCTACTATGCGGAGGTAGCCAAAGGAACGGTGGATTCGAAAAACGCTGAGAATGAGGATGACCAGAGAAGGAGAGGTCGTTACAAGAAAGCACAGAACGAAAATTTGAAAGAGAAAGAAATGAAAAGGCTCAGGGAAATATTGCCAGAGGCCAGATTTCCTAGAGAAAAAAAGGAGTATTCCCTTAATGAAGCTCCATTCTAAGCTGGTTCTGGTGTTATGTATTTTTTTATCTTCATCCTGTTCTGACGGTAAAGGTGATGGAATGAGTGTGCTTGAAAAAAAACCGCTATTTTACTTGTTAGTAGAGAGTAATAATGTCGAATCTTTCGTGAATATAAATGGTGTGAAGGTCCATCAGGTGAATAGCTTGATGGGCCAGTCGAAAGTTGAGCTTCCCGTTAACAATTATATTCACCCTGAAAAAAACACTTTTTCCCTTGGGCTTTTTGCGCCTGAAACGGGATCTGAGTATCCAGAGTCTGCGAGGCTCTCAGTGAGCTTGGTTGTTAAGCCGGATGAAGATTTGAGCGTCAGTCACAAGATAACAGATATTGTGTTTGATGGGAGCGAAACTGATCTCGTGGCCCTAAACGGCGGTCCTGGGAGTCGTCAGGTCGACCCAGAGAATGAGTTCATCGAAAATTCCCACGGAAATATTGTTATACATCCTTTGGATATAGAGCAGCCAGAAGAGGAAATGGCCGGCCCTACACTTACAAGGACGGTAGACATCCCTAACAGCTTGCCTTTGTGGAAGTTCTTTTTAAGTGATGATCTTCCTGATTACTTTGCAGTTTCAGACGAGACGTATTACCGGGACAGGGATGAGCTTTACGAAGAATATAAGAGGATTGAGGATGCCCTCATTGAGGGGGATATCGACGTTATAATGACAATGTTCGAGGAGAGGAACTCCGAAACTGACAGGGCTTTTTACTTACAGGATGGAACGACGGCGGAAGAGCTGAGAGCGAGCCTTAAAAAGTCGCTAAGTAACCCCGATTTGAAAATTGTTAGATCAGACAATGAGAAATTTGGATTGATCCACGAACCAAATGGAAAGCTGGTTGCGTTAGTTCGGTCAGATGATGGTCCAGCAATTGCCTTCAACTTCGTTGATGATCCCGGATCTGTGAGGTATGGTCTTGTGTTTCGACGCGAAAATGGTAATTGGATTATAGCCCGATAGAACCAATCACTTTCGGTATTTTCCGTATTCTTTCTGTTAATCTTGAGGTGTTTTGCGCCAACTTTAACTGCATCACACAAAAATGGATAAAGGACTGGCATAATGCCGCCCTTTGAAGTCTGACACGGAACACAAGGAGTGCACGTCATGCCCCTCGCTTTACTGCGCCAGCTTACCCTGGCTTCTCTGATGACTCTTGGTTTGACCGCCTGTGGCGGCAGTAGTGGGGGCGGCCCGGAGCCCGGTTCGTCCAGCAGCCAATCGTCTAATTCACCCTCGTCTTCCAGCGTGCCGCAGACAAGCTCAAGCTCGTCTGAGTCCTCTGTCAGTTCCAGTTCCAGCTCAACTTCCAGTTCAGTATCAAGCTCCAGTAGCTCGAGCCAACCCGCTGACCTTGAGCCCGCCCCTTTCTCGTTCGAGCCTCAATTTGATGTAGAGCCTGGTGCCACACTGACCAGCAATACCGTCACCGTCAGCGGTATTGATGCCGTTACCACGATTTCGGTTACCGGCGGTCAATACAGTATCGAGGGTGGCGCTTATACCGACGCCGACGGCGAGGTGGACCTGGATGACGAAGTCAGGGTTCAAGTGACGGCCTCCGGGAATTTCAGCACCGAAGCGTCTGCCATGCTGACGATTGGTGGGATTAGCGGCACCTTTACCGTTACCACCGAAGCCGAAGATACGACACCGAATGCCTTTGGCTTTGCCCCCCAGGAAGGTCTGGATCCCGAAACAGAGGTAACCAGTGAAGAGGTCGAGATCAGCGGGATTAACACCCCCGTGGCCGTCAATATCACCGGTGGTGAGTACCGGGTCAACGGTGGAGAGTTCACCACCGAAGCGGGAGAGCTTCAGCCGGGAGATGCTATCTCACTGCGTGCAGTAACGCTTAGCGGTCCTGACCAAACTCGGGAGGTGGCGATCACCATCGGAACCGAAACCGTCGAGTGGGCGTTGACCACCGCCCCGGATGAAGAGCCTCCGGTCGGTGAAATTGCGTTCCCGCCCCCCATGAGCGCCAGCGGCGCCGAAACCCTGACCATCCGAGGGCGAGCCTCCGATGAGCTCAGCGATGTTGCCGAAGTCACCCTGACCGTTCACCACGGGGACAGCACCGTTCCCTACACCCTGGAAACCGACGAGGAATCCGGCTTTGCTGAATGGCAGCAGAGCATCACCCTGGCTCCCGGCGAAAACCGGGTATCACTACAAGTCAAAGACGAAGCGGGCAATGAGCTGGAAGAGCCGGTGGAAGTGACGGTGGTTGGGCAGGAATATACGGCGCCGTTTCCGGATGATGAGCAGGGACAGTTTGACATTGGAGACATGGTTTATGACGAGGCTCGTAACCGTCTTCTTTTGTTGGGTAGTGATCAAGATGAAGGGGTAGCTGAGTACCGTGTTGCATTGGCAGTGGACTTGAGCACTGGAGCTCGCTCTGTTTTTGTCTCAAATGACGGCGAAAACGAGGCTCTAAACTTATGGGCCCTTGGTATTGGCGCCCTTGATACTGAGAATAGTCGGTTATTAGTCGCTCGTGACATTGTTGGTGATACTATTTACGAGGTTGATCTTGAAACAGGGTTGGCCGAAGAGATCCTACGGACAGATTCTGAAAGCAGTACGTCAGATTTCGATCAAGTTCGCGATATTGTTTTGTCTCCATTAGATACCAAGAATATTTATATACTTTCAGGGGGCGATTACAAGCGACTTTTGAGGGTCGATCTCGTCTCTGGAGAAAGTACAGTCATCTCAGATTATGAGGCTGGTGTCGGCGATGGGCCGGATTTCGGATCAGCTCGAGGACTCGTAATTACAGAAGATGAGAGCCAGGCTTACATTTATGGTGGACTTGATCTGTATAAGGTGGACCTGACGAATGGTAATCGAGAGGGGGTTCCTCTGGACTACCCGTCAGACCATGTTATCAAGGCTGTAAATGATTTTGTGCTTATGGACGAAGAGGAGAAACTATACATTTTCGAGACATCTCGCGGGATTATGAAAAGAGGCACTTCGGCCGATGAGTGGGTTGTCGTTCATCCCTACGATGAAAGCGATGAATTTGATGCTCGACTATCTGATGGTGCTCACTACATGGAAGAAGATAACTATCTCTTTGTCGCTCAGGATTATCATAAAGTGGTATTTGCGTACGATCTAAACACAAACGAGTTTGTCGTTATAACCCGCTATTCCGAATAATTTCCGTAAGCTATTAAAATGAAAAAGGTCCGAGCCGATCTCTCGGGCCTTACGTCTGATAAGGATTGTTACCATGACGCTTCCCTCGTCCCGCGCCAACACCCTGCTGTCCTTCTCCAAGCGCAAGCTCTATATGGCCATGCTGGCCTGTTCTCCTTTGGTACTGTCTCAGCCGGCCGCGGCTGGCCCGGAAGGGGGGCGCATTACCGGAGGCTCAGGCCAGATATCGGCGGCACAGAAGCAGATGCTGATTGAGCAGTACTCGGACCGCATTGCGATCGACTGGGACAGCTTTGATCTGGATGCCGACGAGGTGGTGAGCTTTCTGCAGCCAGGAGCGGATTCGGTGGCGCTTAACCGCATACTGAGTGAATCGGCCTCGGACATACGTGGGCGTATTAATGCCAACGGCCATGTGGTGCTGGTCAACCCCCGAGGAATAGTGTTCGGTGAGTCGGCTCAGGTCAATGTGGGTGGCCTGCTGGCCAGCGGTCTCGATATCGGCGTCGATGATTTTATGAACGGTGACTTTGCCTTTTCCGAGCTGGACGGGGCCGAAGGCGCGGTCATCAACCAGGGAACGCTGCAGGCATCACTAGGTGGTTCGATAGGGCTGCTGGGTAAAACCGTCACTAACGAAGGGCTGATTCGCGCTGAGCTGGGGTCGGTAACACTGGCCGCCGGCAAAGAGGCGGTGCTGACCTTCGACAGTGACGGCCTGATGGGTATACGGGTAACCGAGTCCATTCTTCAGGATGAGTTGGGTGTAGATCCCGCAGTAGTGAATGAGGGTTCCATTGAAGCCAAGGGTGGCCGAGTACTGCTGACTGCCTCTGCCAGCCGGGACGTATTCTCCCAGGCCGTCAATACCGGCTCGCTGTCGGACGCACGCAGTGTGGTTATGCACGATGATGGCAGCTTTACGCTGGGCGAAGGGGCGAACCTGGTCAATACGGGTGAGATTCGGGTTGGGCACTCCCAGCACGCCGGTAGTGCGGTCCTGTTGGGCGAGAATGTCACCCAGAGTGGCCTGGTCGAAGCCAATGCCGAGAATGGCGATGGCGGCCGTATTGAGCTCAACGCCCGGAGCACGACCTTACTGAAACGCGGTAGCGAAACCCAGGCAAAGTCCTCCACTGGGGGGCATGGCGGTGAGGTCATGGCGCTGGGCCGATATGTAGGCGCTGAGACCACTGCGTCGGTGGACGCTTCAGGAGCGGAAGGCGGTGGGCATATTTACCTCGGGGGCGACTATCGGGGCGAAAACCCCTGGCTGCCCAATGCAGAAAAAACGATTGTGCAAGCGGAAGCCGAGCTAAAGGCGAGCGCCACTGCTAGTGGCGACGGCGGCCTCATTATCGTATGGGCTGATGAGAGTACGCGGTTTGGTGGTTATATTGAAGCTGCCGGCGCATCGGATGGCCTGGGTGGCTTTGCAGAGGTGTCAGGTAAGAAGCAGCTGGCGTTCTCCGGAACGGCTGACTTATCGGGAGCGCGCGGGGCAGGGACGCTACTTTTAGATCCGGAAGTGATAGAGATAGTTGATAGCGGAAACGACTCTTTAGTGGAGGGTGGTGCGGGAAGTTATGGAATCAGTTTTGAGGATGGTGGGGAAGAGTTTCAGATTGACCCGAGGGTTGTAGAGGCGCTCTTGGAAAGCGGTTCGAACGTCACTCTTGAAGCGACTGAAAGTATCTTAGTTTCTAGCGCTCTAAACGCTGACGGGACGTCATCTGGTACATGGCTCAAGTTTCACTCTGGTGGAAATATCGGGTTAGCTAAGACCATATTTTTGGGGCAAGGTAGCTTTGAGGCAATCGCTGGGCATCCCACCTGCGGTGACGCGATATGTCAGGGCGAAGTGGGCAATAGAACTATTACTCTGTCCGCTGGAACATCGATAGACTCCTCGGAAGAGGTCCTTCTAAGCGCGACGGACACCATTAACTTAATGAGCGGTGGCGAAATTTCAGGTTCCTCCATCACTCTAAGATCCCGAAATAACATTAATGTCGGCGCGAACCTTATATCGGAAGCTGGAAATATCCAGGTTCACGCAGGCGACAGCTCCCTCGATGTTCAAGGTCTGAGCGGAGATCCTGTCGGTGACCTTACAATTACCGGAAACCTGAACTCCGGTGGATCCGATGTCCTGCTCAATGCCACAGGCAATATCGAGCTCAGAGCAGATGCGGTTACAGAAGGTGGAAGGTTCCAGGTGGGCGATGCTGTTGAGGAGGGTAGCCCCGACGCAAGGCCCCTGTCCTTTTCCAACTTCTTTTACGACGAGAATGGTGAGAACGGCCAGACAGAGGGTGTGATTAACACCGGGACTGAGGCCCTTTCTCCGATCGATGGGGATGACACGATTGGTCGGAAGTCGGGAGATATCTATATTTATGCAAGGGACGGTGTTGCACTTGGTGAGGTAAATCGCCGATACAATGTGGGTGTTTCTGACTCAGCTGGAGGCCCCAGCTACATCGGGACCATTCACGTGGATAACGGTGGAGACTTTACTCTGGGTGCTCAGCTTAATTTTAATCACACAGGAGAAAGCACCTGGGAAGGGGGAAACGGGGAAAGCTTAGGTCAAACTGAATTTTATGTAAATTCAGAGGGGAGTATCTACGTTGATGCCAACGAACTTGCTAGCCCTTTGTCGGACGGAAGTTCTTTGCAGAATGACACCGCCATGGGCGATTCTTGGGGTGATGCGCGCGATTCGCTAAATATCGATTGGACCGCCGGCGACACCATTTACCTGAATAAGTCGGTCTTTACCTCTGGTGGAAATGTTGACCTGAAAGCTAACAGTATCCAATTTTCGGATACTGTTCAGATCAATACTGATCGAGCTAATAGCCTCGAAGAGGATAGAACTGGAGTTCAGAACGGGAATGCGCGTCGGTCAAACGGAGGTAATGTAGACCTGACGGTTTCTCAGGCACTGTCACTGGGAACCATTGTGACTGACGGGGACTGCGCCGTTGGAACCTGTGTGGGAAATCTTACGATAAAGATGGATTTCGAAGAAACACAAGCCGGTAGTTTTTCTATAGAGCAGAATGCCGGTTCCCGCCTGGAAGTCGCCGGCGACTTTCTGTTTGGGTTCACTAATGAAAGTGCCGTAGTCAATCTTGACTTTTCAGAGTCGGGTAATCAACTCCATGGATTGGGGGCTGATCATTCCGTACAGGTCGTCACGCCTGGTGATGTTGATCTATTTCATGATGCGGATTTTCGGCTGAATGATGCCGATATTGGCGGAACCCTGTCCGTGGTAAGTCGTGGGTCAATTAATGTGGGTAGCGTTAGCGATCTGACGCTGGGCACTATCAGCACCCAGCAAGAGGGACAGAACGGCTCAAATATTACCATTGATTCCGCCGGATCCCTACTATTGGAGAGTGGGTCGGAGATTAATGCTTCTGCCGGATCCCGGACGAGTGGAGGTCCCGGGTATAATGGTGGTTTTATTCAGCTTAGCGCTGCAGGTGATGTCACGCTTGATGGCAGACTGATGACCCAAGGCGGATCCGGTTATGATGATAGCCGGTTCGGTGACGGGGAGAACGGTGGGGTCGGTGGTGAAGTTGAAATTACGTCGACTGGCGGCAACATAGCGCTCGCAGAGGTCGATGCGAGTGGCGGAGACGGGCACTCATACTCAGCAAGCTTCACTACTAGGTCAAACCCGGCCAACGGTGGTGATGCTGGTGACATTACGGTTACGCCAGCTAGCGAGATTATACTGACGGGTGATCTATTAGCGTCCGGTGGTGCTCTATCAGCCCATGACGAGAACGAAGTAAATGTTTCCCATGGTGCCGGAGGAAACATAGACCTGAATGGTAATGTTTCGATCGCCGCTCCGAGTCTTGTGATCCGCACAGACGCCGGTCCAATCGACGCTGACGGTCTGGCTGAAGATTCAGATATTCAAGCCGGTGACTTTACCATCACCGGGACGCTGGATGCTGAGAATCCGGGCTCACTCTTGACCTTGCATACCGGCACGACCACCTTCGACGGTGCCATTGGCGCGTCGGGTACGGCTAGTCTTACTGAATTGACCATCAACAGCTACGGTGATGTTCAGTTCGGTGGAGGCTCGGCCCCGGTCGCGGACCAGATTCAGGTCAACGCGGTCGGTTTTAATGAACAGTCGCTGGTACTCACCAACACGGACAATCGGTGGGTTCTGCGCGATGGCTCTGAAAGTGATAGTTCTATCACGTTCAACGAAGACCAAGACCCTCATTTTGCTTTCAACGGTTTTGCTTCGCTGACCGGTGGCAGTGGGGTGGATCACTTCACGGTATCGCACAGCGATGCGGTTTACACCATTAGCGGCGGTGGTGGTGACAATAATACTCTTTCGGCCTACACCGAAGACGCCCATAGTTGGAGTCTGTCGAGCGACGATGCCGGCAATCGCCTGACGTCGGCTTCAGAAGCATCCACGGATATCACTTTCTCTGGTATTCAGACTCTGGAAGGTTCTGGTGCTGACACATTGGCCGGCCGGGATCAGGACAATGCCTGGTCGGTGGTCAGTGCCGGCGGCGGTCGTGTTCAGCGGCACCTTGAATCGGGTGCCGCTCAGGATGTGGTGAACTTTTCCGGTATGGCGACCTTGGTGGGTCGAGGCCAGAAGGACATTTTCACCGTTGAGGTGGGCGGCTCCATCGCCGACATTCAGGGTGGTGAAGGTGACAATGAGCTCAGGGCGGTCAGCAATGTTGGCGACACAGTAAGTTGGACGCTGAATGGTGAGAACAGCGGTGGGCCGGTCATCCGGGAGTTTGGTGAGAGCGAGCCCAGAGATGCGTCGACGCTGGTAACGACCTTCTCTGATATTCAAAACCTGACCGGTAGCGACGGCAGCGATCAGTTTCTGGTTCAGGGAGACGCATCCTTGTCCGGTGTGCTGGACGGTGGAGCGGGTGCCAACAACCTCGACTTCTCGGCGTGGGAAGGTGTGGAAGGTGAAGCGCTGAACATCGGTTTCGGAACCACCGATTTTACCTGGAACCTCAAGGGTATTAACGAAGTCACCGGCAATGGCGGGGACTCGACGCTGGGCCTGGCTTATGGAAGCAACGTCTGGACGATCGATCAGGCGAACGGTGGCACTATCTCTCATGCTGCAGGCGAGGGCGAAAGCGGGTTGTTTGCTGGTGATCTCACGTTCACCAACTTTGGCAACCTGCAAGGTGGTTACGGGGATGACGAGTTTACGCTGACCAGTACAGGGTCGATCTCGGGCACCATAGATGGCGGGTCGGAGAGCGGAAATACATTGACCGTCGCTGGCGCGGGTAACGTCTGGCGTTGGGATCACGACGGCGAAACCCAGGCGGCCGTCTCCCAGGATGAGAACGTCCGGGTCGGTGCGTTCAGCGATTTTCAGACGCTCACAGGGTCAGGTTCGGATCAGTTTTACGGGCATGATCAAACCACCTATTGGACTTTGTCCACGGACAACCGTTGGTCGCTTTCCAGCTCAGAGGCCGAGGCTGATGGTTATCTGACTCTGAGCGGTATGAACAACGTCACTGGCGGTACCGGTGATGACCACTTTACCTTGCAGAATGGCGCGACCTACACCGGTGAAATTGACGGTGGTGCCCAGGCCGATGGCTCGACCAGTACCAACACGCTCGCCATCAACGGCAACCCCAGCCTTTGGCATTTGGATGGCCGCACTGAAGACGCAGTAGTCGAGCGTGGTAACGACGAACACGCGCGACTCGATGCCTTCCGCCGTATTCAGACCCTGGAGGGCTCGGGTGACGACCAGGTTCAGGGGCGCAATGCGGCCACCGACTGGGTGTATGACTCCGAGGCTCGGTGGACGCTCTTTGAGCCGGGCACAGACACCAACCCGCTGATTGCTTTTACTGGCATGAGTCAAGTCATCGGCGGCAGTGGCGACGATCGATTTACGTTGCAGACCGGTACCGCCTACGCCGGTGATATCGATGGCGGTGCACAGACGGACGGTTCGGCCAGCACCAACACCCTGACCATCGACGGCGACCCCAGCCTTTGGTATCTGGATGGCCGCACTGACGATGCCGTGGTTGAACTCGGGAACGAAGAAAGTCGACGCCTCAACGCCTTCAGCGGTATCCAGATGTTGCAAGGTTCGGGGGATGACCAAGTTCAGGGCCGCAACGACGCTACTGATTGGAGCTACGGTGCCGATGATCACTGGACGCTCTTTGAACCGGACACCAACACCAACCCACTGATTGCCTTTAGCGGTATGAGCAAGGTTGTCGGTGGCCGTGGTGATGATAAATTTACCTTGCAGAGCGGTGCGGTCTACGCCGGCCAGATCGATGGTGGCGAGCCGGCGGAAAGCACCAATACTCTGACAATCAAGGGTGACCCCAGCCTCTGGTATCTGGATGGCCGCACTGACGATGCGGTGGTTGAACTCGGGAACGAAGA
>NZ_DGMV01000082.1:75042-75643 GCF_002388575.1 Marinimicrobium sp. UBA4509 | reverse complement strand
GGTTGAACTCGGGAACGAAGAAAATCTACGCCTCACTGCCTTCAGCGGCATCCAGGTGCTGAAGGGCTCGGGTGACGATCACCTTCAGGGGCGTAATAACGCTACCGACTGGATCTACGGCGCCGATTCTCAATGGACGCTCTATGACCCGAACACAAGCACGAATCCGTTGGTCACTTTTGACGGAGTGAGCAAAGTGATCGGTGGTACCGGCAATGACCGGTTCACCCTCTCGGCGGATGCGGTCTACACCGGCGCAATCGATGGCGGTGGGCAAGCGGCTGGTTCGGCCAGCATCAACAGCCTGACCATCAATGGCAATCCCAATATTTGGTATCTCGACGGTCGTACTGAGAGTGCGGTGGTCGAGCGTGATACGACAGCCAATTTACGACTCGAGAGTTTCAGTCGTATACAACGACTGGAAGGTACGGGCGAGGATCAGGTCCAGGGCCGCAATGAGGCCACCGATTGGGTCTATGGTGCTGACAGTCAGTGGAACCTCTATGAACCGGATACCACCAATAACGCCCTGATAACGCTGACTGGCATGAGCAAGGTTACCGGTGGTGCGGGTGCGGATCGGTTCATGCTGCTCGAG
>NZ_DGMV01000082.1:62568-74941 GCF_002388575.1 Marinimicrobium sp. UBA4509 | reverse complement strand
CTGATCGGTTCATGCTGCTCGAGAGTGCCTTTTTCGCCGGTGAGATCGACGGCGGGTCTGATGCAGGCAACACTCTATCGGTCAATGGCGGGACCAATCACTGGTACCTGGACCACTCGGCGGCCGATAGGGCGGCCGTACAGGAAGGGGGTGATACCCGGGTCGAAGCCTTTCGTGGTATTCAAACACTGGAAGGAGCGGGAGCGGACACTTTTTACGGACGCGACCAGGGTACCGACTGGGAGCTTACCGCGGGTATGACCTTGGCGGATAACCAATGGAACCTGAACGAAGTCGAAGCGGAGGGTCTTAAGAATCTGACACTGTCGGGTATGGCTTCGCTGGTGGGCGGGTCAGCCGAGGACAGCTTCACACTTATGGCCGGAACTGCGTTTTACGGCACTCTGGATGGAGGCCTCACGGCGAGTAACACGCTCAGTCTGGCCAGTGATGATAATCTCTGGACCGTCACGCACTTTGGCGATAATGGCGCGACCGGTTCTGTGGTCGATCGAATCAATCAGTTCATATCATTCGGTACGCTGTCCGGTGGTGGTGGAGATGTACTTGCCGCACCTGACGTCACCAATGTGTGGACGTTGGAAGGCGCTGGTTCGGGCACTCTGGCCCCCGTTGGTGATCCCGATGATGCCATTCAGTTTGATGGTATGGCAGCCCTGGTCGGCGGCGTCAGTGCCGATACCTTTACTGCTTCAGGCGATACCCTCTTTGAGGGAGTGATTGATGGTGGTGCTGGCGCTAATGACACGCTGAATCTTGAAGGCCTGACGCAAGCCGTCACCGTGGGGATGCTGACACCGGACAACCAGGCGTCAGGTTGGGCGGCCCGGACTGACGACGATATCACCATCCGCAATATCGAAACCTTGACGGCGGCCGAGGCTGGCAATGACGTTGCCGGTGGTACCGGCAATCAGCTTCTGGGGCCCCTGTCGGGCTATTACCTGTGGACTCTGACCGGCGAAAATGCCGGCACTGTTCAGCCCACTTCGGGCGAGTCCCAGCCCAATAACAGCGCTGATCGCGTACTGGATTTTTCCGGCTTCGCTTATCTGGTGGGTGGAGAGGACAGCGACTTCCGCTTTGACGGCGGAGATGCCGTGGGCGGAATAACCGGTGGTAGCGGCGATACTTGGCTGGATTATTCACTGGCGATCGGAGACCTGTGCGTCAACCTGCTTGCGGGCAGTGAAGCCTGCGATGGTCCTCTGTTGGATAACATCGATGGGGTGATCGGTAACAGCAGCTCTGGCTTCAACAGTCAGTTGCGGGCCAATGGCAATGAGGATTACGTCTGGCGAATTCACAATAATGGACACAGCCGTGCTGATGGGATCAATGACGGGGCCTTCGAATACGACGGGGACGACGTCGAATTCATTGACTTCAATCAGCTGGTGGGTGGTGCCAGTGTGGATACCTTCCTGTTTGAAAGTGGAGGAAGACTGACCGGCTATGTTGATGGCCGGGCCGGCAGTGACATCGTTGATACCCGGCAATCTGGTGCCGCCGTGGCGTTTCGGCTCAGGGAGCAGGCTCCAGACGGCACCAGTGGTTCACCCTTATGGCTCAAGGGTATGGAAACCATTCGGGCCCACACTGATCGTGAGAATCTGTTGATCGGCCCGGACCTCCAAAGTGACTGGATAATTGATCGGGCCAATGGTGGTCGTCTGGTAGCCGAGGGTCAGACGGTCAGCTTCACGGGCATCCAGACCCTTTGGGGTGGCTCGAATCAAGATGAGTTCATCTTGGTACGAAATGGCGGGCAGACCGGCTCCGTAACCGGCGGCGTTAATGGTGGCGTAGGCACAGATACTCTGACCATTGGCAGCGCCGATGGCGAAGCAATCGACTGGACGGTGGACGGTTTTGCCGCAGGCAGTGCCGATCGGGCTGGTACCTTCACGGGTATCGAGGTTTTGGCCGGAGGTCAGGGGGATGATCGCGTTACCTTGACCGGCGCTCAGGCCTGGGTGCAAAGCATCGCCGCCGGCGCCGGTACCAACACGCTCACCTACGATGTCGAGCCTAACGACGTGAACGCTGCGACCTGGGCTTTTAGTGGGCCTAACAATGGTTCGGTTACCTTGGGTGAAGCGGAAGACGGCATCAACTTTACCGCCATCAGTGTGCTGACGGGTTCGGGCGCGGATACTCTGCAAGGCACCGGTAACCCCAGCGAGTGGATCATTTCCGGCGCGCATGAGGGCACCCTGGAAACGTCGGTGTCGGGTGACGAGCAACGGCTTGATTTTGCCGGCATGAGCACTCTCTCGGGTGGAAGCGGCAACAATACCCTGACCTCCAGCGGTGCCAACACCTGGGTGCTGACCGACACGGGGGCCGGCAGCCTCAATGAGGTTCTGAATTTCAGTGGTATGGATGAATTGGTCGGTGATGGCGAGAACAACTCCCTGCAGGGTCCGAACCGAGATAACTATTGGCTCCTGACCGGTTCGGATCAGGGTGTAGTTTCTGCTGCGAGCGGAGATGCAGCCAGCCCCGCCGTGGATGGAACCGCCACTGACTTTGTCGGCATGACGACATTGGTTGGTGGACAAGAGGGCGACCAGTTTGTGGCGTCAGCCACGGGAGCTCTGTTCTCCGGTCTGCTCAACGGAGGTGAGCCCGTCGGTCAAGTGGATGATCGAGACAGTGTCGACCTGAGCCAACGTTCGTCAAACGAGCGGATCACCGTGGGAATGGGGGATGCCCTGGATGTCGATGTGAGCATCGTCAATATCGAAACCCTCACAGCCAACCCTGATGCCAATAGCGGGAATCAGGGACACATTCTGAAAGGTCCTCAAGAGGGTACCTATCAGTGGGTTATTACCGACATTAACACCGGTAAGGTGTTCCCCGAAAACAACGAGCGGACCGACACCATCCTGGCCTTTCATGACTTTGCTTTTCTGGAAGGCAGCGAGAACAATGTGTTTGCCTTCGAAGGCGGAGACCTGACCGGCGGAGTCACCGGTGGCAGTGGCTCCAACTTCCTGGATTACTCCAGTAGCGACGGGGATATCTGCATCGCCCTTTTGGACGGTGTGTCCGGGTGCGATAGCATGGCTATGGAGGGGATCAACGGCATTATCGGCAATCACACCGATAACGGGTCACCCAACAGTACGTTACGCGTGGTGGGTGACGGCGATTACACCTGGAGTGTTCAGAAACTTGACGAGCTGGCCTCCAGCGATGGCATCAATGACGGCATCTTTGATGTCGGCGGCGACAATGAAATCCGTTTTATCGACTTCAATCATCTGGTGGGCAGTGACGGCAATAACCGGTTCGAGTTTGTCGGCTCCGGCGAGATCACCGGTTCAGTGGACGGCGGCGCCACTCGCGGGACTGGCCGCAATGTGATCGATACCACTGGCTCTGATTATGGTTTTGCCTTCTGGCAGTCAACGCCGTCGGGGTCAGGCGAGACGGACACCGCTTTGAGGGTACAGAACATTCAAACGCTGAGCGCACGCAACGACCGGCATAATGTGCTTCACGGTGTTGACAGCGAGGCTACCTGGACGGTCACCGGCACGGACTCGGGCTACCTGGGTAACGATTCGCTTCGCTTCGAGGGGGTTCAACATCTGAAGGGCGGTTCTGCAAGGGATACCTTTGTGGTGAACACCGGGGGACTAATCACCGGCGCCATCGACGGTGGCGGAAACGATGACACCCTTGAGGTAGCGAGTGAAGGTGACGACTCGGTTTACTGGCGGGTCAGCGGGAAAGATCAGGGCTCGGTTGAGGATCGTGTTGCGTCCTTTACGGGCCTGTCCGACCTTCTTGGCGGTGAAGGCGATGATCGCTTTACCCTGACATCGGCGGCACAGGTCTCCGGCATCGACGGTGGTAACGGCGACAATGGATTGGCGTATCAACTTTCCGATAGCGAAACTGCCGAGCAGGCGGCCCAGTGGCGGCTGACCGGTCAGTATGACGGCGAGATTGAAACGGCGAATGGCAGGATCAGTGGCTTTGAAAACATTCACTCACTGGCTGGTTCCGGTCACGATACTCTGACCGGCGACAATGTGGCGACGCGTTGGCTGATCAGTCATTCGGATGGCGGTTCGGTGGGGGCGGAATCCACGGTAAGCCAACACTATATGGCCTTTGAAGGCATGGCCACGCTTGTGGGCAATACCCAAGCGGATCACTTCTCGATTCTCGACAGCGGCAACGACTTCAGCGGTGTGTTGAAAGGCGGTGCCAGTGGCAATAATCGTCTCAGCGCAAATCAACACAATAACGCCTGGGCTCTGAGCGGTGCTGGCCGTGGAACGCTCAATGAATCAATTGTATTCGAGGCAATCCAGACGCTGGTCGGCGGTGGTGAGGGCAACACCTTGAGAGGGCCCAACCGGGATAACCGTTGGTTATTGACGGAGGCAAGGCGCGGCACGGTATCCGAACAGGGCATCAGTGGCACCAGTACCGAGTTTGTCGGGATGGAAACCCTGGAGGGCGGCGCTCGCAATGATCTGTTCGTAGCGGGCGGCGCACTGACGGTCGGCCAGTTGGCCAGCTTTGAACAGCTAAGCGGCGGAGCTCAATCTGAGGGAGGCGTCGATGCGTTGGATCTTACCGCCCTGTCTGACAATGGGCCCGTCTCGGTCGGACTCGGTGGCCTCAACGACGTCGACATTCAGGTCGCCGGAATCGAACAGGTTGATGCCCAGGGCGCTGGCAATCGCCTGTACGGTGCCTCCGATGCGGCCTACTCCTGGGTGGTTAATGCGCTCAATGCCGGGCAGGTCTCCCCAACCGCATCCGGCGCGAGTGACGCGGGTGTCACATTCACGGGTTTCACTGAGCTGACCGGCGGCACCCATAGCGATACCTTTGCATTGCTGGGCACCGGCAATGTGGACGGTACTATTGAAGGCGGCGATGGCGATGGTATCGATCTGGTGGACTATTCCAATCAGGCCGGCGATGTCGTGGTCACCGTGGGCGATATCGATTCGGATATTCTCGGCATTGAGGGCGTGGTCGGAAAAAGTGGCGCCGTTGCCAGCGACACCACCAGTACCTTGAAAGTTGCAGGCGGAGTGACGGATTCAGTGGCCTGGACCATCCAGCGATTGGCCGATCTGCCTAACAGCGATGGCGTAAACGACGGAGAGGTGGCCATCGACAATCACCAGCCGTTCTATTTTATTGACTTCAATGTGCTGGAAGGTGGTGACGGGCAGGATGCGTTTGTTCTGCAGAACGAAGGCCAGCTGGTCGGTCAGATCAATGGGCGGGGCGATTTCAATACGGTATCCACTCAGGAAGCGGAGCTGGCGCACCGGTTTACGGTGGGCGATCGCGAGAACAACGAAACCCGGTTGGTCAATATCGACTCGTTGACCGCCAGCCTGGATCGCGACCATCAACTGGTCGGTACCGGCGAGGGAAACACCTGGCGTTTACAGGAGCGCGGTGCGGGTGAACTCGAAGGACAATTGAGCTTTCGGGGTATCGATCATCTGGTGGGTGGAAACGGTACTGACAATTTCATTTTTTCGGGCGATGGTCTGGTCAGTCGCATCGAGGGGCGCGGCGCTCTGGCAGACAATATCCTCAATATCGAGAACACCGCCGAGCCGCTGCTGATCTCCCTGGACCTCAACAACCAGGGCGCTGATGTTCGTGTCAGCGGCGTTGGTAGCCTGGTTGGCAACCGCGACATCAATCACCGGCTTCAGGGCGAAGACCGATCCAACACCTGGGTGATCGATGGTCAGGACAGCGGTTCGCTCAATGGTGATATCCGTTTCGCCGGCTTTGTCGACCTGCTCGGCAATAGCAAGACGGATCGTTTCGAACTGCATGGTATCGGAGCCGTGAGCGGCGCAATTGACGGCGCGGGTGGTGAAGACACCCTCGATCTGTTTGAGCTGGCCGACGATCGAAAACTCAAGTTGGCGGTGGAATCTCCGTCCTCAGAGGACGCACCGACGGCTGATCTGCAGGTGTTCAATATCGATACCCTGGCGGCACCTACGGCCGCCGGTCATACCCTGATCGGGCGCGCGGACGAAAACCTCTGGGTGCTGGACGGCGAGAATCGGGGCACACTCGGTGACCTCAATTTCACGGGAGTGGCCAATCTGATCGGCGGTAATGGCACCGATGTCGTCGAGTTTCTGTCGGGCGGGTCGTTGCAGGGCTATATCGATGGTCGCGACGGCGACAACACCGTGGACATGTCCGAGGTCAACCGGCTCGTGGCTGTGACAGTGGGGGAAGCCCGCGGAGACCTGCGCAACATCACCCATTTCATCGGGAACAATACCAAAACCACCTTGACTTCTCTGCACGCCGACAACAGCTGGCGGCTTGATCGGGGCGAAAACGCCGGTACGCTCAACACCCGCCTGAGTTTCGAGGGCGTTACCGACCTGATTGGAGGCGAGGGCGTTGATACGTTCCGTCTCGACGGCGGTGGCGTGACCGGCCTGATTGACGGTGCTTCCGGCAATGACCAGTTTCTGATGAACCTGCCCACCGGTGTCGAAGGCAATCAGCGTCTGAGCGGCGGCGCAGGCGATGATGAGTTGCGGGTGTCCGGCGGTGATGCGAATTATCAGGTGACCTACAGCACGCGCACTGGTGGTGAGGAACAGCTTCGCTACACTGCCGGCAATGGCAAGGTCTTCGGTGTCGAGTTTTCGCAGCTGGCGCAGGTGCAGGACAATGTGCTGGCCGATGTGTTGACTATCAACACCCGCCTGAATCCGGATCGGGTCGTAATAGAAGACAATCGCGTCCAGGTCAGTGATCTGGCGCAGCTCAATTACACCAACAAAACCAACCTCACTCTCGCCGCCAATACCGACGATGTGGTGGATCTGGTCGGTGCCCTGTCCGTGCCCGGGCGCCTGGAAATTCGCAACGCCCGGGTAACCCAGAGTGCGGACGAGGCCTTGTCCGCACGCGAGCTGCGTCTGGTCTCGGTCAGCGAGTTTGGCTCCGTCGAGAGCCCAATCGAGACCGGGATTGAAACCCTGATGGCGGATGTCGGCACCGGTGGCCTGGCGCTGCGTAATAGCGAAGCCCTGGTATTGAAAGAACTGCGCAGCCTGGGGCGTGCGCAGGTGACGGCTCGAGGCAATCTTACCAGCGACGCGGATCTTTCCGTCGCGGGTGTCACTCACTTTGCGTCCGAGCAGGCGGGTATCTATCTGGATGGCGGCAACCGTTTCAGCAATACCGTTCATCTTGATGCCGCCCAGGACATTGAGCTGCATCATCAACGCGAGTTGTTGTTGGGCGACGTGCAGGCACAGACTTTCGGGCTCAATAATCGCGGTGATGTTGCTCAGAGTAATGGTGCCTGGACGGTCGACCTTCTGGATCTGTCCGTTGATGGAAACCTGCAGGCCATGAACGAGAACAACCGCATTCAGGGCCTGCGTGCGGACCAGGTGGGGGATCTGACGCTGGACAGTCGTGAGGTATTGCGTCTGGATAGCATCGACAGCGACGGTCAGGTGCGGATTGGTAGTCGGGGCCTGTCGGTTGAAAACCGGCTCAGCGCCGAAAGCCTGAATCTCGATGCACAAAACGGTAGCCTGACTATCAATCATTCAATTACCGCAAACGATATTCAGCTTGCCGGTGAGCGGGTCGCGCAGGACGCCGAGGTGATCAGTGGTGGCGCCCTGAGCATTAACGCCAAGGACGCTATTGAACAGAATGCTCGATTGGCTGCGGTGGCGGATATTCAGTTGGACGCCGGCGGTGAGTTGACCATGAGCCGCTCGGCGCGCACCGAAACCCGATCCGGCAACATTGAGTACGCCGCTGGCGACAATCTGACCATCAGTTACCTCGACAACCCTGAGGGCACCATTGCGCTGCGCAGTGGCCGGCGCATTGAATCCGCACTGGAAGCGCAGACGACCGGCGTGATTGCTCAGCGAATCGAACTGGCGGCCATCGAGGGCATTGGTGCCGGACAGACCATCGCGCTTGATACCCGTGAACTGCACGCCACCAATAACCGGGGCCGGATCGATCTGGGCAATACCGGGGACGTGCGGATCGATCGCCTGGCCAACAATGACGATATTGTGTTTTTCAACGAAGGGACGGTGACCCTGGATAACCGGGAGGGGCCGGTATTTGATCGTTCCGCCGAGGGTGCCATTGAGGCCGGCGGCGTGGTGAATGCCAACTACTATGTCGGTACCGTTCGTTTTACGGTCGCGGAGGGCAGCCTGCTGGGACTGGGCGGCATCAATGTGAACAAGCCGGACCTGGTCGGCCGGCGAGGCCTTTTTGTCGTGAGTGGCGATATCGGGTCGGTGGCCCGGCCGCTGGTCATGTACTTCAAGGACTCGCTGGTTCTGCAGGGTATTCGGAGCTGGCAGCCTGTCTGGGGTTTTGGCCAGATACCGGAAACATTCGAAAACAACTCGGCCATTCAGTTCAGCAATCAGGAGCTGACCAGTGCCGGTGAACAGATGGTAGAAGTGGAAAGCCTGGAAGACATTGACCCCGCCATTTTCACCGCAGTACGCAACTACAGTTTCGACGAAGTCTCGATTCTTATGCCACCGGATCAGCGCTACGGCAATGAGGAGGAAGACGAGGAACGGTATTCCGCGTACTGAGTGTGTTCAATCATAACGACCAAAAAACAGGGATTAAAGGACGTTTCATGAGTGCCGTATCAACAGCTCTGAAAGTGGTGGGTCTGGCCTGCCTGGGCTTCGCCACCACGCCATGCCTGGCGGGCAGTTTTCTGGAAATGCCGGATACCACCGAGGTGCCGGATCTGGAAGAGCAGAGTCTGCGTCTGGATCTGGATGTGCCCCCCGTGCGTGACCGCAGCCCCGACCCCCAGGCAGGCCCCCGGCTGAACGTGCGCGAATTTCGCGTGCAGGGTCTGGTGGAATACCCGGAACTGGGCATTACCCGGGCCGAAGTGATGGAGAAAGTCGAAGCGTTGCGCTTCGATATGATGGATGAGGATGCCATGCTGGAATCGGGCTATACGCTCGATGAGCTGGCATCGCTATCGGATCTGATTGCGGAAATCGAAGAAGACACCAAGGATCGCCACGTCGGCCCGCTGGAAGTACAGCGCGTGGTGTTCCATGTGCGTGAGCAGCGGCGGCAACGGGGCATTACTCTGGGCATGATTGAAACCGTCGCCGATACCATCACCCGGTATTATCGCGAGCGGGGCTTCATTCTAGCCAAAGCCTATATTCCCGAACAGCGGGTGCGCGACGGCGTGGTCAACCTCACCGTGCTGATGGGCAATCTTGGCGAGGTACGGGTGGAGAACAATGACCACTATCGGGACCGTACCCTGGCCCGGGTGTTCGATGGCGTGCTGGATAAACCGGTAAAAGCGGGCGTCATTGAAGAGCGCCTGTTTTTTGTCAACGATTTGCCAGGTGTGCGGGCGCGCGGCTTCTTTGAGCCCGGTCAACAGGTGGGCGATTCGCGCATGGTCCTGAATGTCACCGACGAGCGTCGGCTCGATGCCAACCTGCGCATCGATAACCACGGCTCGGAATCCTCCGGCGAGTATCGATTGTACGGCGATGTCTATTGGCACAATCCACTGGGTATTGGCGATCAGCTGCAGGTCGGGGTGCTCAACTCCTACGAGCCGGATAACTCCCTGTATGGCATGTTCCGCTACCGGGTGCCCGCCTACTTTCCGCGCCTGAAGTTTTCGGTGGGCGCCTCCAGCAATGACTTTGTGGTCGGACAGTCGAGTTCCGATGATATTGATGCATTGAATATTGAAGGTCGTTCAGAGGTGCTCGACGCGGCGCTGGACTATCAACTGCGTCGCACCCGTCTGAAGAACCGGTCGGTACACTTGCGCTGGGCGGAAATCGGCTCGGAAATGGACTTTGTCAACTCGGCGTTGGTGCGGCACAGCGTTGTTCGCAATCTGACGCTGGAGTACCGCTTCGATCGCCTGGATGAAGAGCGACGCTTGCTGCACCAAGGGGGCCTGAGCGTTACCCGAAGCGAATTCAGCAAGGTGGACCCGATGGATGAGCAGTTGCCTCAGACGCCGACTCTGGTGAATTTGGACTATACCCTGCTCGGCTTCTGGCGGTTACCCTTCACCGAGCTGGGGACCCGGGTGATCAGCCGCACCTCATTGCAGTACTCGGGAGAGGCGCTTTCGTCGGTGAATCAGTTCTCTCTGTCCGGCCCGCGCAAGGCGCGCGCTTTTGCCCTCAATGCCTATTTTGCGGACGACGGTGTACACACCGGTGTCGACTGGATTTTCCCCGGTTTCGGGCCACTGAAAGACGCGCTGCAGCCCATGCTGTTTGCCGACTATGGCTACGGGCAGCGCTATGCGATCCTGGAGGGGGATGAGGACACCGAGGGGGAGTTCAGCAATATTGGTCTCGGTTTTCGGATCAACGTAGCCGGGGTGCGCGGCTCGCTCACCCTGGCCCAGCCCCTCGCGGCCCGCAATACGGCGCTGGAGGATGATAGCGATATTGAGGACGACGTCCGGGCCTACTTCGATCTCCAGTATAGTTTTTAGATGTCGTAGACCACTTAACATTCGAAAAAAGGTGTCGGTTGGGGTATGGTTACCCTCAAGTAGATGGTCATATTGAATATAAGGGCCTTCTGCGATTCCACGATAACGAGGGGTAACCATGATAAAGAGAGTGAAGTCCTTATTCAGACCCGTGGCGGTCGGGCTATGCGCCGCCGCGCTGGTCACGGCCTGCGCGACCCAGCCCGGCAGCGACACCCTGACGCTCAACGAGCGTGATTACTTCGAACGCCCCGGCGTCAACGTCTTGGCGTTCGCCAACCCACCCGGCGGCCTGTTCTTCGACGCCAAAACCAGTGGTGTGGAAATCATCCACCACGGTGAACGCACCGCCACCAACGGCGATGTGCGCCTGCTGCCCACCCCCGAACAGTGGGATGGTATGGGCCAATTGGTCGAGCGCCGGGTCATTCGGGACAGCCAGCGGGTGGAAACCCAGTTGGCCTACCCGGAGCACGACTTTGAATACACCGTGGTGACCGAAGCGCAGGGCGATAAAGTCCTGATGCGAGTGTTGCTGGATGAGCCGCTGCCCGCCGCTCTGGAAGGCAAGGCTGGCCTGAACATGGAATTTGTCCCGGCGGCCTATTTCGGTAAGGGTTACCTGGCCGATGGCGTGGCCGGCACTTTCCCGCGCCACCCCGCCGGCCCGATGATCGTCAAAGATGGCCTCACCGAGTCCACCCCCTTTGCTCAGGGGCAGCACCTGGTACTGGCGCCGGAAGACCCCAAACGCACCGTAAGTATCCGTAACCTGCGCGATGAGCGCGAACTGATGCTCTACGACGGTCGCAACAAGGCCCAGAACGGCTGGTACGTGGTGCGCAGCCTGCTGCCCGCCGGCGAATCCGGTGTGGTGGCCGAGTGGGAACTGGATATCAACGGCATCCCCGGCTGGACCCGGGATCCGGTCATCAGTTATTCCCAACTGGGCTATCATCCGGCGCAGAACAAGCGTGCCATCATTGAGCTGGACGCCAACGCTCAGCCCGAGGGTTCGGCGCGTCTGCTGCGGGTCAAGGACAGCGGCGATACTGAGGTGGTCAAGCAGGGTACCCCGGAGACCTGGGGCGACTACCTGCGCTACCAGTATCTGACCTTCGATTTCTCCGATGTCACCGAGCCCGGCCTTTACCAGTTGGCCTATGGCGACCAGACCACGCTGCCTTTCCCGATCGACGATAAGGTGCATGAGAACACCTGGCAGTTGACCCTGGATGTCTTCTTCCCGGTGCAGATGGACCATATGAAAGTGCGCGAAGCCTACCGGGTCTGGCACGGTGCCTCGCACCTGGACGATGCCCTGCAGGCACCGCCCAACTACGAGCACTTTGACCTCTTTGCCCACGATGAAAATACCGATACCGACTTCGAGCCCTTCGAGCATATTCCGGGCCTGAACTACGGCGGTTGGTACGACGCCGGTGACTACGATATCCGCACCCAGTCCCAGTACTTCACCGTGCAGCATCTGGTGCACACCTGGGAGCAGTTCGGTATCGATCGGGATAACACCACCGTGCTGCAGGACAAGCGCTACGCGGAAATCCATCGTCCCGACGGCAAGTCCGACATTCTCCAGCAGATCGAGCACGGCACCCTGGCGCTGATTGCCCAGCACCGGGCCATCGGGCACGCCATTCCGGGCATTGTCGCCTCGCACCTGTACCAGTATCCGCACCTGGGTGACGGTTCCACCAAAACCGACAACAAGGTCTATGACCCGGCGCTGGATCCGCATGCCGACGAACGCGGTGTGGGCGAGATGTACGAGCCATCCACCATTGATCCGAC
>NZ_DGMV01000082.1:48740-62470 GCF_002388575.1 Marinimicrobium sp. UBA4509 | reverse complement strand
CCCGACGCCCACCGAGGACGTGATGCCCTCGGACACTATGCGCAGTGGCCGGTTTGATGACCGTTGGGCTTTCACCACCAACACCACCGCGCTCAACTACGGCTCCGCCGCCGCATTGGCCGCCGCCAGTCGGGCCCTGGGCGGCTACAACGACGAGCTGGCCGAAGAGAGCCTGCAGACCGCCCGAAACGTCTGGGAGTACGAGCAGGGCCGTGAACCCAACACTTTCCGCAACGCCAACACCACCGGCGGACGGATTGAGGAAGAGCAGCTGAAGGCGGCCGTGGAGTTGTTACTCAGCACTCAGGAGGAAAAATACGCGGACGCGGTGCGCGCGCTGCTGCCGCAGGTCTCCGAGCGCTTTGCCCAGAACGCCTTCATGCTGGCGGCGGCGCTGCCGCTGATGGATGAGGCCTACGAGCGCGACCTGCGCGAGCTGACCCAGGCCTATCGGGACAGCATTGGCGAGTTCGAAGCCGAGAATCCCTTCGGCGTGCCTATCACCCGTGGCGGCTGGGCCGGTGCCGGTACCGTGATCAGCTTCGGTATCGCCAACTACTGGTTGAATCAGGCCTTCCCGGACATTGTCGAAGCGGACCTGGTGCACCGCAGCCTGAACTTCGTGTTCGGTCAGCACCCGGCTTCCAACTACTCGTTCGTGTCGGGCCTGGGGCCGGATTCGGCCACTGTCGCGTACGGCAGCAACCGGGCGGACTTCTCCTTCATCCCCGGCGGTATCATCCCGGGCATTCTGGTGTTGCCACCGGACTTCCCGGAAAACAAAAACAACTGGCCGTTCTTCTGGGGTCAGAATGAGTACGTGATCACCGTGGGCGGTAGCTATCTGTTTCTGTCCAATGCGGTGCGATCGATGTTTGCTCAACCCTGATTGAATCGTCAGCCACGTATTGAGAGCGGCGCCTTCAAGGCGCCGTTCTTCGTCATGGGGCGTCGCCTGGTGCCCGGCTGACAAAAAATAACGCGGATTTTTCGCAACCCGCTTTGAGTCCTGCAGTCAAACCGTTAAAGTACCCCTTCGATGGATGACCTGTGCCCGGACTGACGTTTTGCTGACTTTCTGCTCCCGCCCGATGTCCACTCTGGCCAGTGCCACTGTGGGCGCCTTGCTGCTTTGCTTTGCCCCCCTCCTCTGGGCCGCATCGCCCGACATCCGAATAGAAGGCGGCAGTGATCGCCTGCGCGACAATGTGCGCAGCTTTATCACCATCACCGATGAGCCATGCGACACACCCTTGTGGCGTTTGCGCGCTCGGCTGCGGGAGTTGAGCCGTCAGGTGCAGTCGGCGGCCCAGGCCCTGGGTTACTACCACCTGAGCAGCGAGCATGAACTCAGCCGGGGCGAGGACTGCTGGGCACTGACGCTGACCCTGGAGCCCGGTGAGCCGGTCCGACTGGCGCAGGTGGAGGTGGTCATCAAGGGCGAGGGCGAAAACGACGGGGCGTTTCAGTCCATTCGCAATCAGCCGGGGCTGCGGGTGGGGGATATTCTGGACCACGGCCGGTACGAATCGCTCAAGAGCCGCTTCGGCGTGCTCGCCTCGGCGCGGGGTTATTTCGAGGGACGCTTTGAGCGCTCTCGAGTGGTTGTCGATAAAGACGCGAATACCGCGGATCTGGAACTGATCTACCACACCGGTCCCCGGTATCAGTTTGGCGAGCTTCGCCTTGAGCACGACATCCTCGATGCCTCCTTCATCGAGCGTTATTACACCTTCCAGTCGAGCGAGCCCTATGACACAGAGCCCATGCTCGAGCTGAAGAGCCGGCTCAATGCCAGTGATTACTTTCGCTCGGTTCGGGTCAACCCTCTCCTTCAGGAGCTCGACGGGCAGACGGTGCCGGTGTCGATCGAACTGGAAGGGCGCAAGCGTCACGGCTACTCGATTGGGGCCGGTTATGCCACAGACACCGGACCGCGCCTGCTGCTGGGGTACGAAAACCGCTATGTGAACAACCGGGGCCACGCCTTCAACGCTGATATCAAAGTGTCTGAGGTAGGCACCAATGTGGAGGCGGCCTACAGCATTCCGATGAGTCGGCCCGCCAATGAGCTGGTGCGCCTGTATACCGGCTACCAGAACGAGAAAACCGACAACACCCTCAGCGCCATCAACACCGTGGGTGCCAGCTATACCCGCTCCGAAGAGGACAGTGACTGGCTGCAGACCTACTCGCTCAACTATGAGCGGGAATACTACGAGGTCGGGGGGCAGCCGGAGCAGCGCTCGGACCTGTTGATCCCGGCGTTCAGTCTGTCCCGCACCCGAAGCGACGGCAACAACTACCCGCTCTCGGGCTGGAGCTTTCTGGGGCGGATATCCGGGTCGCCGTCCAGTCTGGGCTCCGACACGAGTTTTGTGCAGCTCTACGCCCGGGTCAAGGGAATCTACGGCATTGGCCCGGGGCGGTTGCTGCTGCGCGCCGAAGGGGGTATCACCGAAGTGGCTGAGTTCAATGACCTGCCCGTATCGCAACGCTTCTTTGCCGGTGGTGATGCCAGCGTGCGCGGTTACGACTACAAGTCTATCGGCCCCGTCGAGCTGAGCGAGGACGATAACGAACCGGTCGTGGTCGGGGGCAATCACCTGTTGACCACCAGTGTGGAATACGACTACCGCATCATGAATAACTGGGCGATCGCCGCCTTTGTGGATCAGGGCAATGCGTTCAACAATTCGGATTTCGATTTCAAACGCAGCGTCGGGTTGGGCGTTCGCTGGATTTCCCCCATTGGCCCGGTGCGGGTGGATTTCGCCCGGGCGCTGGATGACCATGAAGGTTGGCGCCTGCATTTGAGTATGGGGCCGGATCTATGAAGCCCTGGTTCTGGAAGGCATTCAAATACCTGCGCTGGACGCTCTATAGCGTCCTGGCGGTATTGATTCTGCTGTTGGCGCTGGTCACCGCGATCGTGGCGACCGAGCCCGGCAGCCGCTGGGCGCTGAATCAGGTGGCCCAGCGGTTGCCCCTGACCTTTGACCGGATGAGCGGCAACCTGGTTACCGGGCTGGACCTGGGCTGGGTTGAATATCGGCTGGAGGAGCAACATTATCGGATAGAAGATCTGTCCTTCCGCTGGCAACCCCTGGCGTTGCTGTACAGTGCCGTGTCGGTGCAGTCCCTGCGGGCCAGTGCGGTGGAATTACACTTGCCTCCCCCCGCGGAGGAGGCCGCCCCGGAACCGGACGGACCTCGGGAGTGGCCCACCTTGGCGCTGCCGGTGCGGATCGAATTGGGTGGAGTCGACTTGCGCAACATCCGCATCCACCAGCAGGAACAGGTAACCGAGCTCTACGGCATCAGCGGCACGCTCAGTCTGGGAACTTTCAACCTGCGTGTGTGGGATCTTGCCGCGGTGGGGCCGGAGTTCGAGGTGAGACTTAACGGTCGCACAGCACTGCGCTACCCCTATGACTCGAATCTGACGTTGGCCTGGCGCTACACCCTGCCGGAGTTGGGCGAACAGCCCATGACCTTTCGGGGGGAAGCGGATATCGAGGGCGATCTGACCAGCGTCACCGCCGAGCACCGTCTTACCGCACCGGCCACCATGACCAGTGATCTTCGCTTCTGGCCCAACCTGGATGACGAACAAACCCAGCCACAGTTGGTGCTGGATACGCTCTGGCCGGAGCAGCTGTTGCCACCGACACTATTCCCCGCCGACTGGCCGGTGCTGGAAACCGGTGGACGGCTGCAGTTGTCCGGTTGGCTCAACGATTACCATCTGGAGGTCGCCTTCTCTGGCCAGGGGCCGGGCCTTCCGTCGGTGAACGCTCGTGCCAAAGGGCTCGGCAGTCTCGAACACGTGGCTCTGGAAACTCTGGCCATTGACCTGCACGACGGAGGGCTGAATGCCAGCGGCACACTGCGCTGGGCGCCGCAACTGGAATGGGATGTGGGCGTTGAGTTCCAGAAAATAAATCCCGCCGAACTGCCGGTGCCAGCCCTCGCCGGTTGGCCCGGAGAGATAGAGGGGCAGTTCAATAGCGAGGGGCAGCAGGTAGATGGCGACCTGCGCGCCTCCGTAACCGACCTCAATGTCGCCGGCCAGTTGCGCGCCATGGCGTTGCTATTGCGTGGCGATATCGATGTGGAACAGGGGCGACTGCTGACCCGGGAGCTCAGGCTGGCGCTCGGGGCCAATCAGATGGTCCTGAACGGGGCCCTGGGGGAGCAGCTCGACCTTCAGGCGCAAGTGCAGGCGCCCATTCTCTCGCAGCTGGACCCCGCCCTTCAGGGAAGCCTGAATGCGGACATGACGCTGAGCGGACCGATGAAAGACCCCCAAGGCGAGGTGACCTTGAACGGTCAGTCCCTGGCCTGGACGGACTATCAGGTGGGCCAGTTGGACCTTAGCCTGGCGCGCACCGGTGGTGACTTCAACGCACAGTTGAGCGCTTCGGATTTGACGCTGGCGGGGCAGTCGCTTGAAACGATATCGCTGGAGGGCCGGGGACGGGTGCAAGAGCACCAGTTGGATCTGGCTCTGGTTTCCGAACATTGGGGCAGCGCCGCCGCATCCCTGTCCGGTGGTTACAGTGAGGAGCGCTGGGAAGGGGCTTTGACCCGCATGGATCTGGAGCCCCCCGACCCCCTGCTGTGGGAGCTCGATCGCCCGGCCCCTCTGGTGCTGTCGGCCCGCGAGGTGGTCGTTCAGTCGCTCTGTCTGAGCCCGGTGCCGCGTTGGCAGCGTCGGGAAGGGGTTGCCGCCACCGAGGCGCCGGAAGGGCGGATCTGCCTGGATGGACAGTGGCAACCGGATGGCGGCGCCAGTGCCCTGGCGCTGGTTGAGGGATTGCCGCTTCGACTGGCGCAGCGTTGGCTGGAGCCCGAAGTATCGCTTGAGGGCACCCTGGAAGGCCGGCTGGAGTTGCTGATGCCGGCCTCGGGGGCTGCCAATGCCCGGCTGAGACTGGAAACCCGAGAGGGGGCTTTGCGCTATCAGTTCGGCGAAGATGATGAGGAGGTCTACCCCTGGCAGACCACCCGTCTGGAGGCAGACTGGCAGAATCAGAAAGTCGAGGCATTGCTGGAGAGCGACTGGGGCGAGATTGGGCGCATCCAGGCGAAGGCCGACTGGGCCACGGATAGTGGCGCTCTCGAGGGAACCCTGCAGGCGGGTATCGACTCCCTGACGCCGCTTGAGGCTCTGGTGCCACAGTTGCAGGATGTGGCGGGCCGTCTGTCGGCGGATATGACGCTGGGAGGACGTGTCAGTCAGCCGTTGTTGACCGGTGAGATCACTCTGCGCGAGGGCGCCGCCAAGGTACCGGCGGTGGGGCTGAACCTGCAGGGATTGCAGCTCTCGGCGCGCGCCATGGAGCAGCAGTTGGCGCTGCAGGGGCAGGTGACCTCTGGCGACGGACAGTTGCGGCTCGAGGGCAGGGTCGAGAATCCGTGGAGAGCGGATCGACAGGTAACCGCTCAGTTGACCGGCGATCGCTTTCAGGCGCTCAACACCCGGGAGCTGCTGGTACTGCTGAGCCCGGATTTACAACTGACCATGAACCGCGAGCGCATTGACCTCAGCGGCGATGCGGTGATCCCCAAGGCGCTGGCGAAATTCAAATCCCTGCCGGAATCGGCGACGCGGGTGTCGGACGATGTGGTCCTGAAGGATCGCAATGGCAATGGCGATGAACCGACAGGTCCCCAGTTGTTCGTGGACCTGAATCTGGCCCTGGGCGATGACGTGCGTTTTGAGGGGTTCGGCCTGACCGCCCGTCTGTCCGGTGAGCTGCAGGTACTGCAAAACCCTGAACGGGGGCTGCTCACCGTGGGTGAGGTCGGAGTGGCCGAGGGGCGCTATAAGGCCTATGGCCAGGACCTGGACATCGAAAGGGGCCGCTTGATCTTCCAGGGGCCCTACGACAATCCGGGGCTGGACATTCGCGCTACCCGCGAAGCGGATGAAGTGACCGCGGGCCTGGAAATTGGCGGCACCTTGCAGAGGCCCCGCAGCCGCGTATTTTCCACCCCATCACTGCCGGACAGTGAAGCCATGGCGATACTGCTGACCGGCAAGTCCCTCAACAGCTCCTCCTCGGCGGATGCTTCCATGCTGATCAATGCCATCGGCGGACTGGGGCTTGAGCGCAGTGGCTTCATCACCGCCGAAATCGCCGAGACCTTCAGCCTCGACGAGTTTCGGATTCAGCCCGAAGATGACGTCACCGAGAGCTCGCTGCACATTGGCAAATACCTGACGCCGCGACTGTTTGTCCGCTACGTTGTCGGGCTGTTCGACCAGACCAACAGTCTGGGACTGCGCTATGAGATTACCGAAGAGTTGCGGTTGGAAGCTGAGTCCGGGGTCACCCAGAGCGTGGACATGATCTACAAATTCGAACGCTAGAATTGGCTGCATGGACCGTTAGCGCAGGGACGCCACCGTCTCGCGCAAAAACGCCTCCGCATCGGCGGCGTTGATCGGGCGGCTGAACAGGTAGCCCTGTATGTCGTGACAGCCGAGACGGCGCAGAAATTCCCGCTGAGCCTGGGTTTCCACCCCTTCGGCGATGACACGCAAGCCCAGGCTCTGGGCCAGGGTGATGATGGTACTGATGATCACCCGGTCGTCGTTGTCACTGGTAATGTCGCGGACAAACGACTGATCGATTTTCAGCTTGCTGATCTTGAACCGCTTCAGATAGCTCAGTGAAGAGTAGCCGGTACCAAAGTCATCAATGGACAGGCTGATGCCGGCCCCATGGAGGCGGTTGATCATGGTGACCGCCCGCTCGGGATCATCCATGGTGATGCTCTCGGTCAATTCCAGCTCCAGGTATTCCGGTGGCAGGGCGGCATCGTCCAGAATGCTCAATACCATGTCTGGCAGGTTTGGCTGATGGAATTGGGCCGCCGAGAGGTTGATGGCAATTTTCGGCGGAGCGATGCCGGCATCGATCCAGCGTCTCAGTTGCTGAGTGGCCTCGCGCATCACCCACTCGCCAATGGGCACGATCAATCCACTGCTCTCGGCGATGGGAATGAATTCCGCCGGGGATACCCGGCCCAGGTCGGGGTGGTTCCAGCGCAGGAGCGCCTCAAAACCGATGATGGTGCTGGTGTGCAATTCCTGTTGAGGCTGGTAGTACAGCTCGAACTGATTGTGCTCCAATGCCTGGCGCAAGGCATTTTCCACTCGCATCAGCCGGACGTAATGGGTCTGCAGTTCGGGCGTGAAAAAACTGTAGGTGTTGCGGCCCTTCTGTTTGGCCCGGTACATGGCGATATCGGCATTGGTGTACAGCTCACTCAGATGGGTGCCGTCTTCGGGGTACAGGGCGATGCCCACCGAGCTGGTAACCGAAAGATCGTAGCCGTCAATACGGAAGGGGCGGTTCAGTAGCGATAACAGTTTCTGGGCGGCATGAGCGGCGCCGCTGGCATCGGTGGCGGGCAGCAGCAGAATGAACTCGTCGCCGCCGGGGCGGGCGAAGGTGTCTTCCTCGCGCACCATTCCCTGCAGACGATCGGCAAAGGCCTGTAGCAGGCGGTCGCCGGCCTTGTGTCCCAGGGAGTCGTTGATGTTCTTGAAGTTGTCCAGGTCCAGAAACAGCAGTGCCAGCGTATCGTGGTTGCGCTGTGCGATTCTCAGGGCAAAGGCGGCGCGCTCTTCCAGCAGGGAGCGGTTGGGCAGGTTGGTCAGTGGGTCGTAGTAGGCCAGGCGGTGAATCTCTTCCTGGTCCTCTTTCAGCCGACTGATGTCACTGACAATACCGATGTAATAGGTGGGCACGCCATCGTCGGTGGTGATCTGGCTGATGCTCAACCACTCCGGATAGATCTCACCGTTCTTGCGCCGGTTCCAAACCTCGCCCTGCCAGAACCCGCGGCGGGTGATGTCGTGCCACATTTCCCGGTAGAAAGCGTGATCGTGACGTCCGGAGGCGAGCATTTTGGGGGTTTGACCCAAGGCCTCTTCCTCGGTGTAGCCGGTGATTCGGGTAAAGGCGTTATTGATCATGACGATTTTCTGCTCGGCATCGGTGATCAACACCCCTTCACTGCCGCGCTCAAATACCTTGGCCGCCAGCTCCAGCTGCGCCTCGCTCTGGACCTGCTGGGTAATATCAATGTGGGTGCCTACAGTAATGCCCCGCAACTCTCCCTCTTCGTTGCGCAGGGACTGCCCCCGGGACAGGACCCACACCCAGTGGCCATCGGCGTGTATCATCCGGAAGCGGTTTTCGTAGGTGCCCTCGGCGCCCTGGTCGATGTAGTCCTTGAATACGGCGACGGCGTTGGCGCGGTCCTCGGGGTGGATCAATTCGGCCCAGGCCTGGGTCAGGTTAGGGCGGCCGTCCGTTGGGTAGTCGCTCAGGTAGCGGCCCAGCATGGAAAAATATTCCGGACTGCACTCCAGGTAATCGTCGGCGTGGAAGTATTCCCAGGCACCGGTATTGGAGGCGGCGATCAACGAACGGTAGCGGTCCAGACTGGTCAACAGCTCGTCGGTGCGGTTGGCCACTTCGCGCTCCAGGTGGCGCTTGTGCCAGCGCAGTTCGAGCAGAACCTTGGCGAGGTAGCCCAGTAGCAGAGGGAGGAGCAGAACAGTCCCCCAGGCCATGAAGTACCAGGAACCCTGAAGCCAACCGCGGGCCGGGGCAATGGAGAGTACCCAGGGGTTGTTGGGCACCTCGATGCGCTGTTCCACCGGCTGATTCAGCGGTTGAGGCGCATTGCCCGAGATGTTGGCGGGCTCACCGGGGGGCGGCTCCAGGCGTTTCAACTCATAGTGGTACCCCTGGCGCTCCAGCTCGTCGAGCCGGGCGACCTCAAGCAGGCGGTCCAACCTCAGGGTCACGTTGGCAAAGCCCCAGAACGCGCCATTAACCGTCACGGGATAGCGAGCGACTATGCCGTCCATGCCCTGGACCAGGCGCAAGGGGCCGGCCACTCTCAACTCGTTGTCTTCGAGGGTCAGCCGACTCTCCCGTCCCTGCTCGGGATCGGCAAGCTGATTGAAGCCGAGTGCCGCCCGGTTGTCCTCGAGCGGGCTCACATAGCGAATGATGCCCCCCGGCGACAGGGACAGGCTCTGAACATCCGGGTAGTGTTGCAGCATGTCCTCGGTCACGGTCTGAAACCGCTCCCCCACATTGCGGACGTTGCGCACGTAGGTGGCCAGGGTGTAGGCCGCCGAGAGCGAATGGCGCAGGTTGGCCTCAATGATTCGGGCGTGGTTGGCCGCCAGGGTGCTGGCGAGCAGTCGCTGCTCGCGAATCAGGGAGTCTCGCTCCTTGCTCATCCAGGCGATGGTCAGCGCGCCGCTGGCAATCAGGGTCACCAGTGCCACAATCCAACTGAGGGTTTTGGGGTGGCGCTGTTCAAGGGAGCGAAAATTCATGGGTAGCCGTGGGTAACCCTGGTGGGGGATGCGTCGGTCATACTGGCGAGTATAGCGGCAACGGCGCCGGTTTGGCCAAGTATTCGAGTCGAGAGGCTGAGCGACGCTTTGCTATGATGGCCGCCGATTCTGCAAGTGGGAGCGTCATCATGATCGATATTGGAGTGAATCTGACCTCGGGCCGTTTCAACAAGGACCGCGAGCAGGTGCTGGAGAGCGCCTGGGCGCAGGGCATCAATGCGCTGATCATTACCGGCACCTCGGTGGCGGGCAGCCGGGACGCGGCGGCGCTGGCGGCGTCGGATAGCCGGCGATTGTTCGCGACGGCCGGGGTGCACCCACATGAGGCGAAAACCTGGGATGAGGCGGCCGCGCAGCAGCTCCGGACTCTGGTACAGCAGCCCCAGGTGGTGGCGATAGGGGAGTGTGGGTTGGACTTCAACCGTGATTTCTCCCCTCGCCCCGATCAGTTGGCCTGCTTTGAAGCGCAATTGGCATTGGCGGCGGACGTCGGCAAACCCGTATTTCTGCATCAGCGGGATGCTCACGCGGCGTTTATGCCCATTCTTCGTCGCTACCGGGATCAACTGCCGGGAGCCGTAGTGCACTGCTTTACCGGTACGGGGGACGAGTTGGAGGATTATCTGTCACTGGATTGCCATGTCGGCGTGACCGGTTGGGTGTGTGATGAAAAGCGCGGTGGCGAGTTGCGCGAACTGGTGAGCCGGATTCCGGCCGATCGCCTGTTGGTGGAAACCGATGCTCCCTACCTGACGCCTCACAATCTGCCCAAAAAACCCAAAGGCAATCGCAACGAGCCGGCGTTTCTGACTTATGTGATCGAGAAGATTGCACAGTGCCGCAACGAATCGTTTGAAGCCCTGGCGGAAACAACGGCTTACAACGCGGAGAAATTTTTCCAGTTGCCCCGGAACTGAGTCCGTCCGGTCGCGTAGGGCGGGTAAGGCCAAAGGCCGCACCCGCCGCAACAAAAGGCTCACCTACGGCACCCAGCGGTGCCGCTCAACAATACCTTACCAGACCTGAGGCGGCGTATCCGGATTGATCACCTCTTCGGATACACCGCTGCCGAGTTGGACCTCATCTTCGTTGATGTTGCCGCCGTCAATAAAAATCGCACCGGAGTACCGGCCCTCAACCCGCAGCGGGCCGCCGCTGACATTATCACTCAGGCTGACGTTATTGAGATGCACCTCGTAGGCATCATCAATGGTCATGGCCAGGGAGTCCGACTCAATGGAGACGTTTTCCATCTTCAGGTTTTTCATGCGCACGATACGCGCACCCATTTCAGCATTCTTCACCGTGACATTGGTCAGGGTCACATCCTCCACCCATTTTTCGGGCAGGCCAATCAGTGAAATGGCGGTGGGCACACCGTCAATCGATACGTCACTGATATGGATGTTGCGGGCGGTCGGAGCCACGCCCATGGCCTCCGGGCCGGTATAGAAGCTGTTGAAATTGATCGCTTCATAGGTGATGTTCTTCATCACCACGTCGCGCACAAAAATGTTCTCGATCACATTGCCCCGGCCGCGCTCGGTCTTGAACCGGATGCCGCGATCCGCACCGTCAAAGTAAGCGTCGTGCACGTAGACATTGCGAATACCACCCGAGGTTTCGCTACCGAATACCACACCACCACTGCCGGTGCGCACATTTTTCGCTTCGAAATGACGAACGACGACGTTTTCCGTGGGGATGTTGATTTTCAGGGCCTCTTCATTGAAGCCGGATTTCAGCACCACCGCATCGTCACCGGTCTGGAAGTGGTTGTACTCGATCAGGACATTTTTCGAGGAGTCCACGACCACGCCGTCGCCATTGGGGGCGCGCAGGCTATCAATGCGCACGTCGCGAACAATGATGTTCTCGCTGTAAATCAGGTGCACATTCCACATCGGTGAGTCGAGCAGCTTCACGCCCTCTACCAGAATATCCTCGGACTCCCAGAACACCATAAAGCTCGGGCGCATGCCTTCTTTCTCGGCGCCCTTACCCCAGTCGCGGCGTGACAGGGGCACCTGGGTGGCGATACCACGAGGCGGTGGGCCGTACTCTTCGAACCACTCCCACCAGTGGTCGCCCTGAGCGTTCAGAAGGCCTTTGCCAGTGATGGCCACGTTTCTGACGTTGGCCGCATAAATCATCGGTGCATAGTTGTAGGCTTCGACGCCCTCGTGCCGTTGGTGCACCACCGGCAGGTAGTCGTCTTTATCGGTGCTGAACAGCACCTCGGCCCCTTCTTCCAGGTGCAGGTTGATGTTGGATTTGAGGTGCAGTGAGCCACTGAGCCACTTGCCTTTGGGGATCAGCACCCGGCCGCCGCCAGCACTGTGGGCCGCTTCAATGGCCTGGTGCACGGCATCGGTAATCTGGTTCCGACGATCATTGGACATTTCGCGCGCGCCAAAGTCGCGAATGTTGAACGTCCGGTCGGGAAAGCTGGGCCGCTCGAGCTGAGGCATTTCAAAAGGCGGGCTCAGCGGCGCAATTTCTTGTGGGACAGGGCCCATCTGGGCTGCCAGAGGCAGGCTGATGGCGGCCAGTACACCGGCTACCAGCCAGGTATGCAGACGCCGCAGTGGCCTCCGCTGATGTTCTGTTGTTGATGAATGCATAGGTTACTCCCGGTTAAACAACCCTATGGTTGGCTGTTTTTGGTTATTGGCGTAGCGTACACCCTGTGCGGGCGAACCCGGAGGCTCTCACTTCCTCCGGGAGAAGGGATATTAGCACTTTTGATGGGGGCTGTTGACCGGCCGGCCGGATCGGCGGAGGTTAAGTTGTGTCAAAAACGCCACAGGCGAGTGATCAGCATGGCCGCCGCGCAGGACAGCCCGACAATCAGCGCCAGCCAGAAACCGTCGGCTCCCTGAGCCGGCACCAACCAATCGGTAAAGGTCAGCACATAGCCCAGGGGCAGACAGATTCCCCAGAAGGACAGCAGCATGATCAGCAGGGGCAGGCGGGTGTCCTTGTAGCCGCGCAACGCGCTGATGGCGGTCACCTGAAGAATATCCGCGAGCTGGAAAATGGCGGCAAACACCAGCAGCTGTGTGGCCACCGCAATCACCTCTGAATCGCTGGTGTACAGGGATACCAGTAGATGCCGGCCCAGTAGCACGATGGGCATATGAATCAGGGCGATGGTCAGCCCCAGAAGTAGCGTACTGCGCGCCAGCAGCCGGGCGGTGCCCGGGGTGCCGGCGCCGACCAGAAAGCTCACCCGCAGGGTCAGCGCCATACCCAGGCTCAGGGGCACCATAAAGAGCACCGAGGTGATGTTGAGCACGATCTGGTGACCCGCCACCACAATGGCCCCCAGCGGTGCCAGAAACAGGGCGATCACACCGAACATGCTCACCTCCACAAACATGCTGGCCCCGATGGGCAGCCCCAGTTTGAGCAGTGAGCGAATGCGGCGCCAACTGGGGGCCACCCAGTCGGCCAGCAGATGATAGGCACGGTAATAGCGGCTGAAATTCAGATAGCCAAGCATCACCAGAGCCGCCGCGGTGTTGGAGATGGCCGTGGCCCAGCCGCAACCCACGCCACCGAGCTCCGGCGCGCCCAGTTTGCCGTAAATCAGGATGTAGTTGAGCGGCAGGTTGATCAGGGTCGAAATCAGCGAGATCACCATGATCACGCGGGTGTGTCCCAGGCCATCGGTAAGGCCGCGCAGTGAGGTAATCAGCAGGAGCCCGGGCACCCCCCAGACAAAGGCCTGCAGATAGCCCTGGGTGACCGCCGAAGTGACCTCGTCCAGCCCCAGTAGCGGCATCAGGGGGCCGGCACTGAGCAACAGCCCGGCCATCAGCACCATTGACACCAGTGCGATGTACAGGCCCTGCCAGGTGACCGGCATGATCTGGTCCTGTTGCCCTGCGCCCCGATGCCCGGAGATGGTGGGCTGTTGGGCGCTCAACACACCGTAGAAGAACAGCAGCAGGGGCATCCAGAGGCTGCTGCCGATGCCCACCGCCGCGAGATCCTCGGCGCTGTAGTGGCCGGCCATGATGGTATCGATCACGCCGTTGGCCATCTGTGCCAGTTGGGCGACCAGAATGGGGCCGCCGAGCAGTGCCAGGGTCTTCCACTCGGTCAATATCTGGGCAACGCGGCCACCACTGGGTCGCGTGGGCAGTGGCTGGTGGTGTTCGTCCATCGGGACAGCATTCCTGATTCATGACAACGGGCGCATCACTATACCCGAGTTGCACGCCGGTTTGGCAAAAGCCCTTGACCTTGGATGGGCAGGCGCCACAATAGGCCGGCATTCGGTGGCCGGTCGGTATCACGTTGGATTGCGGCGGATGCGCGCTTCGCG